>JAVRLI010000027.1:0-10567 GCA_031961525.1 Thermoplasmatota archaeon
TCGCCGTGTTTTTGTAAATGGAAGAAAAATATAAAAGGATGGATGAAGATTCATGCTGTGGTTGATGAAGATAGTATCAACTTAGTATCTATTATTGTTACTGATGAACATAGATCAGATAGTAAAGAATTCAAGAATGATCTTGATAATATAATAGGAAAAGCAGCAAAGGTATATGGTGATAAAAGGATATGATATCAGAGAGAATTTCAATTATCTTGCAAATAACAATGTAACAAAAGTAATTTTGGCAAGAAAGAATGCGAAAACAAGAGCAAAAGGATCACTTACAAGGTCAAATGTGGTAAGAGAAATCCATAAATGGGTTTAGAGAATTGGAAAGAATCTGTTGAATATGGTGTAAGATGGAGTGTTGAAATATTCTTTTCTTCCCTGAAAAGAAGTCCTGAAAAAAGTGATGGGGGATAATAAAAGCAAAAAAGAAAATATATCAATTCCAGGAAGCCGAAATGAAAATCTTTTTTTACTTTATTTTAAGAAAATACACGGTTTTGAATTAAAAATGACTAACCTAACCTTTAGTGAACACACTACATATTTTAGAATATTTTATATTATTCTGTGCTTTCATAGAATGGGTCCACAACGATATTTTCTAAAATATTTCCAAAAGCATCTTCAATTTCTTTACTACTATACCCATATTTTAACAATAATAAAATCACTGTCACAATTGCTTTGGGTTCCCAATACATTTTGGCTTTGATAAATTCTGCCAAGGCTTTCGGATTAAGCTCGCAAGATTCTATTTGTGCTACCTTGGTGATATATTTATTCCGAATTGTATTATTTAACTCTTCTATATCATAATCAAAAGGGCTTTCAACATAACCAATCAAATCTAAGCTTTTAGTTAAGTTATTTCTAACTACGCATAAAAATTTATAGCTTTCAATATATGGTAAATTTTTTATTCCAATTTCCTCTTCAATTTCTTTTTTTATATTACACCACGCACTTAAAATATTTTCAATCGTTGCTTGTGGATTGTTTCTAATACATATATACTTATCACTAGACTTAGAGACATACCATGGCTCTAAATACCCTGCAGCACTTACATCCCAACCCCATTTATATGTAAAATTTCTATTGTTACGCTGCTGAAACACAATATAATGTTTACCTTTCTTTTTATATATTAGCATCACTTTTATTGCAAAAGAAATGGTTTGATAGTTCTGCCTTAGTGCCCTAATTTCTGGAATCTTTTGCTCCAAAGTATTATCATAAAATGCTCTCTGTACAATATATCCAAGACTAAAAAAAGAATATGCCAATTTTATAGTTAGGATATCATTTTTTATTTCAGGCATTCTTATCATTCTTGGATATTCTTGAGCACCCTCTTCAATAACCTTCATCTCCCCTGGAACATTTCTAAGTTGATCGAAAATACTGTTTACCCAATCAGGCAAATCTATCTTATCATCATAAATTAACTTTAAAATATGGGATTTGTTTTCTGTATAATAATCATTAAAATCATTAAAAAGATAGATATTATTTTCCAACTCTGCTATGCTTTCTACAGAAGCAGGAAAAATGCTACAATGTGTATCTCTTTCCTTTATTTTAAGAGTTAGGCTATTATCTAAAAGCTCATTTAAATAAATTTCTTCATATCTTTCTTTTCTATCCTCACTCCTTTTGCTTCCATATTTATTTTTTAAATCTATCCAGGACTTGGTATAAGTTAAAGAATCTTCATATTCTTCTACTTGACCTTCCTCAAATCGATCCCTGAGAAAACGAAGTGGTATCATTTTAATTCTGGCTTTTTTATTTTCTTCAATGGTAATATTTCCAATCCATACTGTATGGGTATAATCCCCCGATGCTACGCCGGGTCTTATAGAGCCAGCAGAGATCTCATATGTATGAGCCAATCCGTTGTAAGAGTTATTTACACTCCCTTTTAAAATACCAACTATTTCATCAATATGTATATGCCCTTGAAGATAAAAATCTGAATATTTCCTGATTATTTTTATTTCGTTCATATTATTGGACCAGTTAATGGGATGATGACCCAATGTAAAAATTAGTTCTACAGGATCTAGTTCAGAACTAATCTTTTTTTCTATTTCTAATGCAATATTTTCTCCTATACAAACCCTACCCTGATCTGTAAAAATATCTCTATTATCTTCAACAATTCTTGACTCACTATTTAAGCAGGTATTAATACCTATTACTCCTATTTCCAATTCATTTTTAGTTAAATATCTGTTAAAGCTGAACATATGATCTGGCGAAACAGCAAAAATATTGTTTTTAAAATAACTTCTACACCATTTATTATAGTTTTCAAATGGTTTAAGATAGTCCCTAAGTGTTTTCTCATTTTCGAAATCCTTACTATCTAATAATTTAATTCTTGCATTTTTATCTTTTGATCTCATTTCTTTTAGTGTTTCTTCAACTACAGTTTTTGTAATATCATGATTTCCAGGCACAACAAAAATGCTACGTTTATCAATATTAAATAATTCAGATAGATCATCTAAAAATCTAGTTGCATTATCATACTCTTCCTTCTTGCCTGAAAAAGCAATGTCCCCAGTTACGAAAATTGTTTCGGGCTTTAAGTAATCTTTATTATTATTTTTAAAAAAATTTTTAAGTGCTCCAAGACTCCTATTTAGTGGATCAACCCCACCAATATCTGTTTTCTGATTAAAATGAATGTCTGATAAATGCATCCAGGTAAAAGATTTATTAGACATGATTATCTGTTATTATCATTACCCTATATATTTTTTGTGGTCTTTTGAGCAAATGGTTTCAGGTTCCTACAATTAAGCTTTTAAAAAAGCTCTGTAGAAAACTTCAACAATAAAAATAAATCGGGAATCATTTAGGACTATTATCCTCCTAATATTGTATGCTATTATTTTCATTGCAACTTCCTTTTCAAATAGTTCTGGAATTCTTATTTTTCAAATGATCCACTTTTTCTCTTAATTACAGAATGCAATGTCTCCACTATTGTCCTTCAATTGTATTCTTCAGTTAGATACTTTTCATCCTTTTCCTATTTTCTTCTTTAATGGTGTATTGGAATATCCTTATTTTTTGCAGTTATTATTGCCAAAATGCCATACTTTTTAGCAATAATGTGATTTTCTTCTGAATCATATTCCTATCGCCAATAATGATCCTGAATTTACCAATTATTTCCCTATCCATATTTTTCAATGTTTTCTTGAACTCTTTTGAATAATAAATCTCCAAAATATGCATAATATGAAACAATCAGTTGTGATTGATCATCCACACATATTGTTGTTTTAACATACTTTTTCTTAACTTTCCTTTCAAAATCGTCAAGCCTTTTATCATAATAAAAAGAATGATAATCCACAGAAAATCCGGTACTTTCAGTTATCATTTTATTTCCTAATAATCCAATAAAAAATTTCAGGATTTTATTGAAAACAAATGTATAATTACTTTCTCAATCATTTCTGAATTGTTGTAAAGTGAGGTTTTTCAGAAAGAGATAAAAGATCAATCAACGCAGGATTTTAATCTATTGAATCTATAAAATCAAGATAACTTTTATTTTTTTAAAATATTGTGGATTTCTACTGACCTCTAAAAAGATTTAATTAAAAAATCATAAAGCGAAAGTGTTAATATTTAAAAAATTATTTTCCTTTGTATGATACTTGAAATTAATGGATGGGAAACAAACATAAAATTCACAGCATCCCATTTTATACCATTCCATGGAAAATGTTCAAGATTACATGGTCATGACTATGGAATAAGGTTAAGGGTGGAGGGAGAAATGGATGAACATCACATGTTGATTGACTTCATTGAAATAAAAAAGATCCTGAGGGATATGTGCGAAATGGTTGATCACCATATTATCTTACCAAAAAAATCAAAATTCATGGATGTTCAGGAAATAGAGGCTAGGTACATTGTTCATTTTGAGGATAAGGAGTACATAATACCCAGTGAGGATGTAATTCTTCTTGACATTGAAGTACCAACTGCAGAGGAACTTTCAAAATATTTTTTGAAGGAATTAATGAAAAGGTACAGTTTCCAGAAGAATATAAAGAAAATTACATTATGTCTTGATGAAGGACCCGGACAGGGTGCATGTTCAGAGGAAAAAATATGAAAGCTGTTGTTCTTCTTTCTGGTGGTCTTGACAGCACAACAACGCTTGCAATAGCGATTAATGATGGTTATGATGTTTACCCAATAACTTTCAGGTACGGCCAAAGGCATAACAGGGAGATAGAAAGCGCAAAAAGAATTTGTGAATATTACAATTTAAAATTGAAAATTGTTGACATCAATTTAAGGGAAATTGGTGGAAGCGCCCTTACAGATAACATAGATGTTCCAAAAAATAGGTCTTTAGAGGAAATTTCAAGGGAAATACCTGTAACATATGTACCTGCAAGGAACACAATATTCCTTTCAATCGCTCTTGGTTATGCTGAGGTTATTGATGCGGATAGAATTTATATAGGTGTGAATGCGCTTGATTATTCGGGTTATCCAGATTGCAGACCTGAATACATTGATGAGTTCAACAGGCTATCAAAGCTTGCAACAAAAAAGGGTGTTGAGGGAAAACAAATAGAGATTGTGGCACCATTAATTCATATGACAAAGGGGGAGATAATAAAAAAAGGTATGGAACTTAATGTTCCCTATGAATTAACATGGTCATGCTATGAAGGTGGTGAAAAACCTTGTGGAAAATGCGATTCCTGCCTTTTAAGATTAAAGGGATTCATGGAGGCTGGTGAAAGGGATCCACTGGAGTATGAACATTACCCGGAATTCTATATTGAATACCTGAAGGGGAGAAAATGATACTTGGTTTATGTTACATATGTGGAAAGCCTGCAAGGCATATTTGTAAATTGTGCGGTAGACCGGTATGTGATGACCATTATATACCATCGTTGGGTATATGCACAAACTGTTCAAAGAAGTGGAAGTGATCTCAATTTATCAATATCAGCTATGTAAAGATCCCTTATATCATTATAACCGTAATATAGCATGGCAAGCCTTTCAAGTCCAAGTCCCCATGCAAGAACCTTTTCCTTTATCCCAAGCGGTTCGGTCACCTCTGGCCTGAAAACACCAGCACCACCGAGTTCAATCCATCTATCCTTGAAAACATGTATTTCAACACTCGGTTCAGTGTATGGGAAATATGATGGCTTGAACCTTATCTTTTCAAAGCCCAGTTCCCTGTAAAATGATGAAAGTGTACCAAGGAGCATGGAAAAGTTGGATTTAGGTTCAACCATTATACCCTCAATCTGATGGAATTCCGGTAAGTGTGTTGAATCCATATTTTCTCTTCTAAATACCCTTCCAACAGTGAATACCCTTATCACCTCATCCCTGTGATCATACAGGTATTTTATTGAATTAACGGTTGTGTGTGTTCTTAATAATCCTGCCATTGCCAAATCCTCTTTCCATGAATACTTCCATCCCCTTGAAATACCATTACCATTCTCATGCACATTTTTTACTGTTCTATAATAATCGGGTAAAGAGAATTTTCTATCAACATAGAATGTATCCTGCATATCCCTTGCGGGATGATCCTGTGGAATATAGAGTGCATCCATGTTCCAGAATGCACTTACAACATAGTATCCATATATTTCCCTGAAACCCATGTTCAGAAAGATCCTTCTCACCTTTTTTATGAATTCAGAAAGGGGATGAATCCTTCCCATTGAAGGGTATGGAGCGAACATATGAACGTCATACCTTTTAAGATCCTTGTTTTTCCATGCACCTGTCTGGATATCCTCAGGTTTAAGCTGTGTTATTTCATCCCTTAACTCAAGATCTTTATCTTCAATATTTTTTGCATTATCCGTTAATCTGAAAAACCTTTCAACATTTTCCTTTTTATCAACAATATTCCTTTTCAAGAAGTATGGAATAATATCCTGGGGAATATTTTTAAAGTTTTTCAAATACTCTTCCCTTTCCCTGATTCTCCTATCAACCTTTTCCATATCCTTAAGAACAATCTTTCCTTTATCAATTTCAAAACCCTCACCCTTTAAGTTCGCAATTGCAATTGTAACAAAATTCTTTCCGAATATTTTTATAAGATCATCAATACTTTTTTCACCATTCTCAACCAAATAATTAAAAATTATTCTTTCAGGTAAGCCTTTCTCAAGATACCTTTTTCCTTCATCCGTTAAAAAGTATTCAACATTTATTCTTTCATCAATTTTAAGCAATCCCTTCATTTTTAGCCATGATGCAGCATTCATGATCTCAACGATTGTGAGTGAGAGATCCCTCATTATATTTGAGAGTGAATCCTCACCTCCCTTTTCAATAAGTCTTTTTAACAGAATCTTTTCATTTCTGCTGAGTTCCATAGATGCTTAAAAAATTTCAATATTTTAAAGCTTACTGATTCAATTACCAAAAATGTTAATTAGTAGAAATATTTTTATTAATATGGGAATGACATTCACAAAAGTAAAGGAAATGGATTTACCAAGAAAGATTCTTGCAGGTCATGGAGTTCTGGATAGAATAGGATCCGTTGTGGAAAAGATTGGAGAATTCAAGAAAATTCTCATAGTAACGGGTCCAAAAACCATGCAGATAGCTGGAAAAAGGGTAAAGGAAATACTTGAAAAGGGTCACAGTATCGATGTTCTTATCACCGGTGAGGCAACAAGTGAAAATCTGAGGATTGTTGAGGATAGAGCAAAGGATTTTGAATCTGACCTTATAATAGGCGTTGGTGGAGGAACAAAGATAGATCTTGCAAAAAAGGCAGCCTATGATGTTTCAGTTCCATTCATAAGTGTTCCAACAGCCGCCTCACATGATGGTGTTGCAAGCCCCAGGGCAACAATAAGGGATTCTGGATCACCATTATCAACAGAGGCTGCTGTGCCAATAGCAATAATAGCGGATACGGAAATAATTGTTAAGGCACCATACAGAAACCTTATTGCTGGTGCTGCTGACATTATAGCAAACTACACAGCAATAAAGGACTGGGAACTGGGTTATAAACTTAAGGGTGAGGATTTTTCAAGTTCTGCATATGCAATATCAAAGTATACAGCGGAAGAGATGATAAATTACGCACCCCATCTAAAACCGAACGATGAAGAATCCGTTTGGGTTGTTATAAAGGCAATTATTTCTTCAGGAATGGCAATGAGCCTTGCAGGATCATCAAGACCAGCAAGTGGAAGTGAACATCTTTTTGCGCATGCTGTGGAAATAATTGCACCGGGAAGGGCTCTGCATGGTGAAGTGGCTGGTGTTGGAACAATAATCATGAGCTTCCTTCAGGGACAGGACTGGAAGAGGGTAAGGGACGCGCTGAGAACAATGGGTGCACCAACAAGGGCAAGGGAAATAGGATTGAGCGAAGAGGAGGCGATTAAGGCATTAACAATGGCACATTCAATCAGGGACAGGTTCACAATACTTGGTGAAAATGGAATATCGAGGGAGGCTGCTGAAAAGGCACTGAGGGCAACAGAGGTGATATGATGGTAACCATAGGACTTGTTGGTAAAAGGATTGCAAAGGAGAATTTTGTTTTTCAGTTCCTTGGAAGTGTTTCAGAATGCAAGGATTGTCCTCTAAAGAATATTTGCTTTTCCCTTGATCAGGGTAAATATTATAGAATTGTTAAAATAAGGGAGAAAGAGCATGATTGCAAAATCCATGACCTTGGAAAGGTTTTAACTGTTGAGCTTGAAGAACTTCCAGTTCCTGTTGCTGTTGAAAAATCAAAGGCTATAGAAGGAAGTGTTTTAACATTCTCAGGGGATGAATGCAACCAAATATTCTGCAATTATTATGATTTGTGCAATCCGGTTGGTTTGAGAACAGGTTCAAAGTTTAAAATTGAAAGTGTTCTTGATGATATAGAATGCCCAAAGGGTAAGGATCTAAAAAGGGTGCTTGTCAGGTGGTAAACATCCTTATAGGTATAGTTGGTAAACCAAACGTTGGAAAATCAACACTTTTTTCAGCACTAACACAGCATGTGGTGGATATTGCAAACTATCCATTCACAACAATAAACCCAAACCTTGGAACCGCTTATGTCAGAAATGAATGCCCCCATAAATTGATTGGAAAGAATTGTAATCCAAGGAATTCAATATGCATGGATGGAATTAGGTACATACCTGTTAACGTTATAGATGTTGCGGGCCTTGTTCCTGATGCACACAAGGGAAAGGGTTTGGGAAATAAATTCCTTGACGATCTCAGGAATGCAAATTCCCTTATACATGTTATTGATGTTTCAGGATCTACGGATCAGGATGGAAATCCCGTGGGAATTGGTTCATACGATCCTCTCAAGGACATTGATTTTGTTGAAAAGGAGATGGCATACTGGATAGGAGAAATACTTTCAAGGAACTGGAACAAGGTTTATAGAAGAATTGCAAATGAAAAACTTGAAAAAATAATTTCGGACCAGCTTTCTGGACTAGGAATAAATGAGAATCAGATTTCAAGGGCACTTGAAAATGCATCATATGGACCAATAGATCAGTGGGATGAGGATGATTTCTTCTCAATTGGTCTTGAAATTCTTAGAATCTCAAAACCCATGGTCATTGCCGCAAACAAATCAGATCTTGTTTCAAATGATGTGATTGAAAAAATTAAAAAAGAATCAAAATTTCCCGTTTACCCAATATCTGCAGAATATGAACTGGCTTTGATAAAAGCGTCAAAGGCCGGACTAATTAAATACAGATCAGGGGATAGTGAATTTTACATTGTTGATGAAAGCAGGCTAACCAAACAGCAGAAAAATGCACTTGAGAAAATTAGTGAATTTATGAAAAGAAACGGTGGAACAGGTGTACAGAGAATGCTGGATGATATTGTATTCAAGGTAATGAAAATGATCACCGTTTATCCTGTTGAGGATGAAACGCACTGGACCGACAAGTCAGGTAATGTTTTACCGGATGCATTCCTCATGCCTGAGGGATCAACAGCACTTGACCTTGCATTTAAGGTTCATACCGAAATAGGTGAGAATTTCATAAGGGCAATAGATGCAAAAAATAAGGTAGTTGTTGGAAAAAATTATAAGTTAAAGGATGGAGATGTAATTAAGATTGTTTCAAAAACTTAGAAAATATTGTGTATGTGATCAATGTTATTGCAAACTGACATACTCTCCGCATTTAAATGCGAAGGTACAGGGTATAGGTTGTTTTGGCTATCACAACCATTTCACCCCTATACTTGCCGTGTCCCGACGAGAGAGCTTTACGCTCTGATTTATTATATAAAAAATTACTATATAAACATTTTGGCGATTCATCCCCACTTTAAAAAGCGAGGCTTTCTCGCCGTGTTTTTGTAAAAATAAAAGCGCAAAGTCCGTAAATATTAAGTTAGCTCCGAAAAATATGATGAATTATATGGCTTTAATTTGTTACATACTTTTTAAACAGTTTCTATTCATTGTTTTTTATACTTAATAAACATGCTGCGCTATAAAAAATTTTAAAATTTTTTATTTTGCCTTTAAATAATACTGGAGAATTTAAATCCAGAGATTAAGATAAAATATTCAAAGTTCATTTACTGAAAAGATGTAGGAATCTACGAGATCATCAGGTACAAATATTTTCATATTTTCAAGGTTCTTTTTAATTTCCCCTTTGTCCACTTCCCAGACAAAATTATAACTTTTTAGACTTTCAGCAATAATCTTTTCATCAAAGTTTAGGTATATTGATGTTGCCCTAATTGCCTCATCTATCTTTTCACCATTTCTCAAAGCATCAGTATTTTCAATGTATTTTTCAATAAATTCTTTTATTTTTTTATTAAAATCAATGATGAGGGCACCGCAGCAAACATTTTCCCTTCCTACTATAATTTTTTCACCTTCAACACTGGATAGATATGGCTCCCATATGGTAATTGCATCCACTGTTTTCTTTCTATAAGCATCTATCAATTCTTCTGGTGAATCGAAGTATTTTATGTTCCTTACATCAAATTTAAGGTAAATTCTTGTGTTTAAATCCATTGTTGAAAATAGTGTTGATCCAATTTTATTTATTTTACCAGTATGCACTATACCGGAACCACCCTTGGCGCAGAATGATATTAACCTTATTCTTTTATCTATCAAATGTATTATGAAACCCGTTACAACAGGTGCAAATGCAACATCAATTTTTTTCAATAATAGATCCCTCAATTCCTGTATACCATTATCATAGATTTTTATCTTTACATAATAATCCTTTAATTCTTTTGCTGTTAAAAAAACAGCAGCATATTCGGATGCCTTCAGAACACCTATTTTTAATATTTTATCATAATTTAATGAAACAAGTATTGTTCTTTTTGAAATCTCTTTCCTTTTTATCAAACCATTGATTTCCATTTCCTTTAATTTCTCTGAAAGGTATGATTTTGATATGCCAATTAAATCCCTGAGTTCCCTCTGTGTCAATGGTTTATCTTCAAGCGCATCAATTATCCTTGATTCAATTTCCTTCAC
>JAVRLI010000028.1:0-10449 GCA_031961525.1 Thermoplasmatota archaeon
GATGAATCCTTAAACCCTCTGATTCGTTTATCAGGTTGAGGATCTCATTTTGCCTATCATTCGATAGACCTTTCGGGCTATGACTTGGGAGCTCTATTAAACTGCTACTTGTAGTTGGTGTCAACCATTCCTCCTATTACGAAAATTAAACCTACAAGACCTGATTCTATGTCTGTGAAATTTAAATGAGCAAATATTGAATCTATCCACGTAAGAATGCCATTAAAGGCACCCATTCCAACAAAAACAAGATAAGATAATATTAAAATATTCTTATTTCTAAGAACTTCCAAAAAGTGATATTCCTTTTTACCGGGAATAACTCTTTCTTTTAAAGGATAGAATACAATAAATGAATAAATTGAAATTAAAATTGTAAATATTGTAATAAAAATTAGCATGTTTCTAATACCCATTGAGGATATTAAAAATGGAGGTAAAATCATGCCTATTGCCACACCTATAAAAATAGCGAAGGATCCCAGACCTATTATAAGAGGAACATTTTCATCTGAAAACTCTGCATTTGCAAACTTCGTAACACTGTTTGCAATGAATGGCTGGGCTATTGCAATTCCTATCTGCCCGACGAGTAAAAATAAATAGTTCTGTCCGAGTATTCTTACAATGGAAAATATACCCATAAAAATGGAACCAATCAGGATGCTCATCCTGTAACCCCTTGAATCTATTAAAATACCAGATGGAATTGAGAGAAATATGAAAATAAGAGGAAAAACCATCGCTAAAAAACCTATTAAAAATAATGATGTATTGTAATAATTTGCTATGTCAGGAGATATGGCGACAAAATTTATCCAGAGAAAATTGTTGAATGCAACAAGTAAAATATATCCCAACAATCTCAATGTGGGCATTATGGTTTTTTTCATAAAGAAAAATTATACACATATGGTATTTAAACATTTTTCAAAAATAATTTAAATAAATTAAAAAATTAAATGTTTAAGGATTTTATTCCTGAAAATCTTCCATACCATATATCATCAAATAGCTGTTCAAGATTTTGTTTAGTCAGTCTACGAGGATTGTAAACTGGAAGATTATATATAATCTGCCTTTCATTGAGTATATAGTCAAGCATTTCAAAAAATGAATCCTTTGTTAGTTTTGTTGTATCTTTAAGAGCAACCGGCATCTCAAGATTATGCATTAGTCTTACAACTGCTTCAACCGCTGCTTTACCAGCCTGAAAATCATCCATATGGTACGTATCAACCCCAAGAGCCTCGGCAATCGGTCTCAATCTGGGTGCTATAAGGGGAAGATTATAATCCATTGCATGCGGTAACATGATTGCGCAGGCCAGACCATGAGGAATATTGAACTTTGGACCTAATGCCTCGGACATACAGTGACCTATTGTTGCGGGACCTCCAACCCAGGGAAATGCGATCACCCATCCACCAAGCATTGCTGCAAAGGACATATTTACTCTTGCTTCTTCATCGTTTGGATTGTTGTATGCCCTTACAAGATTTTTTCCAATTATCCTTACACCCTGAACAATAAGACCATCCGAAATTGGATTTGCCAGGTTGGATATTACTCCTTCAATCAGATGACTCAAGGCATCCATGCCTGTATTCCTTGTAACATCTGGTGGCATAGTGTAAGTTAAAGTGGGATCCACTAATGAAACATTTGCCGTAACCTTGAAACTTGTGATCCATGTTTTGTAGCCTTTCTCTATAATCACAAGTGTGTTTGATGTTTCACTTCCAGTCCCCGCTGTTGTTGGAATAAGTATTTTATTCACTCCATAATTTTTCACCTTATCAGACCAGGGATCTGGAGGAAGTGCGCAGTAATCCAGAGGATCACCTTCATTTTTTACCATTATTGACATTAATTTTGTCATATCCATAACGCTTCCACCGCCAACACCTATCAGAAGATCGGGTTTTTTCTGTCTGGCAAAATTTGAAACATTCCTTGCCATTTCCATTGTGGGTTCTCCCACTGGCAATAAATATTCTTCATAGTTAAAATTGGCTGACTTAATTGCATTTCCTACCTTTTGGGTGGCTCCTGTTTTGTATACAAATTCATCACTTACGAGCAATATCCTTTTTGGATTATATTCTTTAAGTACGCCAGGTAAATTGTTTTTAATAGAATCTTTCCCAAAAATTATTCTTGGTGGATTTCCGGCATCGAATATTGTCTGAATTCCTATACTGCTATACTCATTATTTTTCATGTTTTTAACAATTCCTATCCTATTATTTAAATATTTGTTTGGATGGAGCATATCCATTCATACCGATCTGAAATATTTCAGTTAAAAACTCACCCTGAGGCATGGATCTTCTTTCATCAAATTGTTTGTAAATTTTAACTTAAAATGTATTAACAAAATTATTTTCTGAGAAATTTTAAATTGATCAAACAAATTACAGCTTTATGGTGAAGAATTGGCTACTGGCAATGGATCTTGACGGTACTTTATGGGATCACCTTGATATTACTGCTGTTAAACCACCATACAGATACATTGGAAACAACACAATAATCAATGATGAGAATATTAAAATAAGGTTAAATTTAGATGCTGTAAACTTCATTTTATGGTGCAGGGAAAATGGAGCATATGTGACAAGTCTAAGCTGGAACAAACCAGAAAATGCTCTTGAGGCAATAAAGGCATTTGGAATTGAACATCTTTTCGATTTTCATGCAATTGAATATGTGGAGGATAAATCCATTTATTTGAAAAAAGTATTAGATAAACTTAGAAATATGAATGTAAATATAGCCCCTGAAAGGATTGTTTATGTTGATGACAGGGACATACACATAAATAAAATAAGGGAAAAAATTGGGAATGTTGTTTTCATACATATATGGAAGGAAGTTAAGGATTTCAAAGAAGCAAAAGAAATAGTAAAAAGGATAATTTTTAATCAATAATTGATTCGGAATTGAATTCAACCATATTTTTATAATTTGACCTATAGTATTTCAAAAATTCTTTATAACATCTATCATAAACACCATCTGTATTTTCATACTTTATCCTTTCAAAATTATTTTTCAGATTTTTTACATTTTCAATTTTAATGCTCCCCGTACCAAGAGCCGCAATAATAGCAGATCCCCTTGCTGTTACGTACTGTGGATTGTCAGAAATCAATATATCCCTTTTAAGAACTTCAGAAACTATTTTTGCCCATACTTTTGATTTCGCACCGCCTCCGGAAAAAATTATTTCTTTTGGGATATTACTTTTTCCAACAAGATTTGTAACAGCATCCATAAGCCATCTTGTATTGTAGGCAACACCTTCCAAAACAGACCTTAGAATACTACCTTTTTTGTGTATGAGTGACATGTTATAGAAACCACCTCTTATATATGGGTTCTCAACGGGTGCCCTTTCACCAAATAACCATGGTAAAAATATCAAACCATTGGAACACTTAACTGTTTCACAAACAAATTTTTCCATCAATGAATAATCACTGATGTTCATAATATTCATAACATAATCGAGGCAACTACCCGCATTTTCCTGCTCTGCAGCAACAAAGTATTTACCCTTTAATGCCGATGGAAGTGTTGCTATATTATTGAATATATCCGTTTTCTTAAAAGGTACATGCAATGTTATCCAGGATGATGTACCAATGTAAAGTTCTGTAACGTAATCTTCCACAGCACCTGAACCAATAAGAGAACACTGAATATCACCGCACCCTGATACAACAGGTATATTTTCCGGAAGCTTCATTTCAACTGCAATTTCTTTTTTTAGATTTCCAACCACTGTATCTGAACTTACAATTAAAGGTAATTTTTCCGCATCAAGTCCATTCATATTTATTAATTCATCATCGTAAACAACCTTTTTTGGATCCCTGTTGTCCGTAGCCCATAGAAGAAGTGTATTATCCCAGGATGCTATAAATTCTCCTGTCATTTTCATAGCAATATAATCCTTCGGCTCCAAAAATTTGTAAGTTTTCTTATAAATATCAGGCATTCTTTTTTTGATGTAAAGTATATGGGCAAGTGAATCTTTGCCTGAATGTGCCGGGGCACCTCCTGTTTTCCTAATCCATTTTATAAGTTTATCTATTCTATAGCCGGAAATTGATGGAAATCCACCGGTAATTTCCTCTATTTCCTTCTTTCCCCTTGTATCCATCCATATTATTGCATTATAAAGCCTTTTACCACTTTCATCAACAGGAACTGTTCCAGACCACTGTCCTGTTAATCCTATACCAACCACAGCATATTTTTCAATTAAACTCATCTTCCCCAAAACTTTTATGATCGCATCCATCCATTCATCTGGATTCTGTTCCGCCTTTCCATTCTCACCGGTTAATAAACCATAATTTTCAGAACCATTCTCCACAATTTTTAGATTTTCATCAATTGCAACAACCTTACAGGATGATGTCCCAAGGTCAATACCTACAAATACCTCTTTCATTGTTATCACTTGGTGTAAAGCCATTCAACAATTTCTTTCAAAAACATGTTAACCTGATCCACTGGAAGTGTGGATGACATACCATATATCGGTGCCATACCACTTGGTCCTGTTTTCTTTTTTTCCAAATTTTCAACGGATTCCGAAAGATCACTAATAAACCTTTCCTTAACACCATCAAGAGTGTGCCTAATGGTAAGTGCAATATGAAATGCAGGAGGATTAAACAATCCATTAAGCATCCATCCTCTGTATGCCATTTCATCCATTAATAAATACGGATCCATAGAATCGGATGTTATTGCTATAACCCATAGTGGCTTTCCAAGAACTTTAAGACTTTTTATTCTTTTTACATTTTCTATTATGTATTTTCCGGTGTCGAGAATTTTCTTTGTTGCATCAAGATAACCTTTTTCACCCATTGTTACCATCACTGCCCAGGCAGCAACTATTGGAAATCCTGGTCTGCTGCCAGCCATAGTGGGTGTAAAGTATATTCCTCCCTGCCACTTCCCATTTGCATAAATCTGTTCCTTAAACAGATCACTGTTCCTGTAAAGTATAACAGATGTGCCTTTTGGGGCAAAACCGTATTTATGGGTATCCATTGAGATTGATGTTACTCCATCAAGTCTAAAATCAAAGTCTGGTACTTCATAACCTGCCTTTTTTGCCCATGGTAAAATGAATCCACCAAGACAGGCGTCCACATGCATCCCTATACCATGGTCCTGGGCAATCTCAGAAAGCTCCTTTATTGGATCTATTGTTCCCCAGGGAAATGATGGAGCGGAGCCAACAATGGCAACTGTATTTTTATTCACAAGATTTTTAACAGCCTCTACATCAGCGGTAAAATCTTCATTAAGAGGGACAATTTTTGTTTTTATATTAAAGTATTCCGATGCTTTGAGAAATGCTGCATGCGCGGATGAAGGAATTATTATTTCAGGTTCAAGAATTCCCCTTTCTTTCTTCATATAGTCCCTATAGGTTTTCATGGCAAGCAGTATACTTTCAGTTCCTCCGGATGTAACTGCTCCTCTTACCCTTTCATCCCCATGCATTATTGAAGATGACATGCAAACAATTTCTCTTTCAAACTTTGTTATGCTTGGCCAAATATCGGGATGAAGTGCATTGGATTGGGAATATATATGGTAAATTTTTTCAAAAAATGAAATAAGATCCTCTTCTCCATGGTAAACTGCACCAGAAACTTTCCCTCTTTTCCATACTTCATTTTCCTTTTTTGAGAAAGATGAAAGCAGATCCAATATTTCCTCCCTTTTGATTCCATCCTTCGGTAACTCCCTTATTGAATGCATATCTTCGTATGGCTTAAGATGATTTTTTAAAATTTGAAACAAGTCTTCCATAAAATTATAAATACAATATTTCTATTTAACTTATTTGCTCTCATGCTGCATGATAACACATGTGAATAAAAGAATTATCGAAATTGTATCAATAAAAATCAACTCCTGAGGCATGGTGGTCTGGCCGGAACTCATGTAAAAAATTGCAACACCAAAAGTTAAAATTATGGCAAGAATTGAAGAGAAAAGGAAGAATAGGATCTTTTGAATTTTATTAAATCTAAAATTAAAATAAAATCTTACAGAAAGCATTACGGGTAAAAATGTACTGGTAAGCATAAATGATATTACTCCAAGCCAATAATCCTGAAATACATTATGAAAGGTTAAAAGAATAATGTAAGACATGATATAGAGAGCGATTGAAATTATCGCACCACCCAAAATTGTATTCCAATCACTTTTAATTAAAGATCCAATAAAAGTGAAAAATAGTGTTCCAAAAACAATACCGGAAAAAAGTGGAATGAGCTGGGGGTTGTCTCCAATCAGGAATATTATACCCATTATGTAGGATAAAGAAAGAAATATGGATAATGAAAATAATGTGGAAAAAATAACACCAAGTGTTGATCTATATAAGTTACTCAATTCCACCACCCCTTTTTCTCAAATAGAAAAATATTGTGAACAATAGAATTTCAAGTACCAGAAGAATTTCTAGAAAATACATTGATAATAAAAATGGTGTGTAGGAATAATTATTTTTCACAAAAACATTGTAGGATGAAAGGTTAAGGGATGAATTTCCGTATCTTTGGTATGAAAGTTCATTGAATGGAATCTGTGGCTTCAGTGGAAAATATTTTGATAGGTTGTAATTTGAAAAATTTTCAACTTTGAAAAATATGTTTTTTGGTAATATATCAGGAAATTCTATCGGTGATCTTTTTTCCTGGAAGAAAAACGTATCCATTGGAATATTTGAGATTGCAACATTTTTGTTCAGCGGAGGAAGATTCCAGTTGTAGTCTATGAACGCCAGAATTGAAAGATGTGTCATTAATGTATGTGAAACATAATCCTCCTTTGAATAAGGTGATATGATGATTAAAGGAACCCTCGGACCGTACTGCAAACCATCAACTGATGGTGGTGAAACATGGTCGTAGAAACCACCAAATTCATCCCAGGTAACAAATATTGCTGTTGAATTCCATACGGGTGATGTTTCAATTTTATTAATAAGGTAAAGGAGGAAAAGTTCACCCTGAAGTATTTCCTTTGGAGGACCCATATCATAATCCTGGAAATCCTGTGAAAATACCCATGTAACTGATGGTAATGTGTTGTTTTCCAGTTCAGATAAAAATTCCTGCCATGAATGAAGATGATTTGTATATTTATCAATACCATAAATGTATTTCCATGGATCAACGGGTGATCCATTGTATGTATAAAATCCCCATGAAATGCCATAGCTGTTCAATTCATAGAATATTGTTTGATTGAATGGAACATATGGAGGTGGACCGTAATCATTTATTACAGGAGAAAAACCTGAAACATAAAAAAGTGTGTTGGGTGCACTTTCTGAAAGCACTGGTGAAAAATAATAATCAGCAATGGAGTATTCCTCAGCCAAGGACCATAGGGCTCCGAGCTGATATGAGGTGTAATACATTAATGATTGTGGCCCACTTGAATTTTCAAATCCATTCATTTTTCCCTGGTTCCAGTCCAGATGGTATGCCATATAACCCTCTTCAGGGTTTGGTGTTGAGAATATTCCATCCGGAACAGCTTTAAGCATTTTCATCAATGTTTCATTATTCAAAATATTTTCAGGAATTGTTAGATTTGAAAACATTGTGTTATTGTAAGGATTGTAAGGATAAATACCAAAAAAGTTATCGAAGCTATGATTTTCAAAATATATGTTTATGATATGTTTAATAGGTGTTTTTGTCTGATCAACTTCCCCATTCACAACTGGTAAATAAATCATGGCCAAAATTATAATCGCCACGATTATTGCGGAGATCTTTGGAAAATTTTTCATTTATTTTAAAAATTAATTCTACCTATTTAATTTTTTTTAATCAAAATTGAAAAATTGTTCAAAAAACTTATATATTTCTTTTTCTCTTTATTTTTATGAAATTTTTAACCATTTTGCCGGATTTTATACCGCAGGAAGAAGTTAGAAAAACAGTTGCACAGATCCTTCCGGAGATGGAAATAAGGAATGATACAAACTTTGAGAAATCTGATGCGGATGTTCTTGTTGTAACAACATTCACAAAAATAGATGCAAATGTTTTAAAAAAGATGCCTGACCTTAAGTTTGTTCAGGTGGCGAGCACAGGATACGATAACGTTGATGTTGAATATCTAAGACAGCATGGCATAATGCTGAGTAATATACCAACGGCAAACAAGGAGAGCGTTGCTGAACACGTTATTGCAATGGTTCTCGCATTCATGAAGGATCTGATCTATTTAAACAATGAACTTAAAAGCGGAAACTGGCCCATGCTGACAAGATCCAGGGACCTCAAGGATAAGATCTTTGGCATAATAGGTATGGGAAGGATTGGAATTAAACTTGCTGAAAGATTGCAGGCCTTTGAGGTTGGAATAATATACTACGATATTAACAGGTTACCAAGGGAGGAAGAGGAAAGACTTGGCGTTACATACATGGAGTTTGATGATGTTCTCAAAAATTCAGATATAATTTCAATACATCTCCCCCTGAATGAAAAAACAAGAAACATGTTCTCGGAGAGAGAATTCTCATTGATGAAGGATGGTGCAATATTCATAAACACCGCAAGGGGAGAAATAGTTGATGAAAAGGCATTGATAAATGCAATTAAAAAGAAGGGAATAAGGGCAGGGATTGATGTTTTTTCAAAGGAACCTCCTGATTTTAATTCTGAACTCTTCAAACTTGATAATGTAATCGTTACACCACATATTGCTGGTGCTACACTTGAAAGCCAGCAGAGATTTTTAACAGAAACAATTGCAAACGTTTTAAGGTATGCCCAGGGTCTTGAGCCATTATACAGAATTGTATAGGTGTTTTTATGGCAGGAAAAAAAGGTTCTGAAATATTTGCCGAGTCTGTTGAAGCACTTGATCTCTATCCCATGTTCGGTAATCCTGGAACAACAGAACTCCCAATGCTAAGAAACATAAAGAATTATATTTTAACCCTACACGATTCAATATCAGTTGGAATGGCGGATGGACTAACACAGTTCACTGGAAAGCCAAGGATTGTGAACCTTCACGATTTACCTGGTCTTGCAAACTCCATGGCTTTTATTTATACAGCTAAACTTAACAGAACACCAATAATAATCACGGCGGGACAGCAGGATACAAGACATACTGTTTACGATCCACTTCTTTACTATGATTTATTTACTGTTGTTGGTGATTCAGTGAAATACAAGTATGAAATAAAAAATGTGAACGATATACCTGTTGCTTTGAAAAAGGCGAAGCAGATTGCAATGTCCCCACCAATGGGACCTGTTTTCATATCCTTTCCCATGGATTTCATGGATAGGGAAAGTGAAAACTATGAAAAAGTAAAGGATTTCACTTGCAGTTATGAAATAATTGATCATAATGCCGTGAAATACATAGCTGAAAAAATAAATGAATCAAAGAACCCTGCACTTGTTTTCGGTTTTGAAATAGATCTATTCAACGCTTTCAAGGAGGCGGAAGAAATTGCGGATTTAATCGGCTGCCCCGTATATGGAGAACCTCTTTCACACAGATCTGTTTTCATAACTGAAAATAAACATTATGCAGGGGATCTTATGCCAGGAAGTACCTTAATAAACATGAAACTTTTAAACCATGATCTGATAATTTTTGTTGGTGGTGATATAACGCTTTACCCATACCTTTCATCACCTATACTCCCAGGAAAGGATATAATATTTGTTGGCATGAATTTAACATTCAAAACAGGAGAATCATTCCTTATGAATCCAAAACTGTTTTTGATTGAATTAAAAAAATATGTAAAGAAAAAGTGCGATTTTTCAAGGCCTGTGGATCTAACATGGCAGACAAAAGTTGCAAGGGAAAGGACTTTTATGGGTATTAACTATGTAATTTCACAGGCTAAAAAGTATTTCCATGATTTTACAATTGTGGATGAATCTATTTCCGCATCCCCATCTCTAAGGAACATATTTGGGTACGGTCATAACAAATATTTCACGGCAAAAAGCGGTCAGCTTGGATGGGCAAATGCCGCATCCCTGGGTATAGGTCTTGTCAATAAAAATGTTCTTGCTGTTGTTGGAGATGGATCTTTTCTCTATACAGTACAGTCTCTTTACACAGCAAAAAGGTACAACATTCCTGTGAAGTTCCTTGTTCTTAAGAATGATTCATATAATATTTTAAGGAGCTATGCAAAGAGCTATTATCCAGAACTTGAGAATGCGGATTATCTTAAATTTGATCTAAATATTGAAAAAATTGCGAACAGTTTTGGTGTTGAATCGGTTGTGGCTGGAAACGATCTCAGGGAACTGCAATGGCTTAATGAGGGTGAGGATCCAAAGGTGCTCGTTGTTAACGTTGATAGAAGTGTTCCAAAACTTTTTCTCTAAAATTTATTCTATG
>JAVRLI010000029.1:0-10230 GCA_031961525.1 Thermoplasmatota archaeon
TTAAGTTATCACAGATTCTTTCAAATTTTGATGGGGGATGTATTCTTGTTACACATGAATTTAACATTCTACGCAAATTTAAGGATTGGAAAATGTATTTTATGATAGAAGGATCACTTTATGGTTCATTTATGGTAAACGATATAGATGAACTTTACCTTTCCAAGGGTGAAAAATCCAGTGCAATTTTAAGAATAAATACAGCTCTTGGAACAATCTCAATAACAAAGGGAGAGGGAGATGTACCATTAAAAAACGCAACTAGTATAAACAATGTTTTTGAGGAGGTGTTTTAAATGTTTTTTACATTTTACACCAAAGCATTATTAAAAAATAAAAATATTTGGGGATGGGGCGTAATTTTCATGCTATTCTGGTTATTCCTCGGTGCATTTGTTATGTCAAGTTCACTGCCCCAGGGAGACAGAATTGCATACTTGGACTATACAGCTTCATGGTTTGGATTGATAACACTTTTCACTTTATCTACACTGGGAATTACCATAGCTTACTCATTAATTTATTCAACACACTCCCTTTCATATTCTTTTAAATTTACAAAGCTGAGACCAAGCACATATCTTGGAAATGCTATACTTTCTTCAACTATAGTGGGTTTGATTCTGAGCATGATCATGGTTGGGTTCACATATGCATTTTTTGGATATAAGTTTGGCATGGATATGGGTCCAAAAGAATTAATCATTTTAATTCTAATTAGTGCTCTTTCAGGTATTTTTATGTTTTCCTTTACCATACTCTTGGTACTTCTGACAATAAATTATTTTGGTTTAAAGCATCAAAATTTTGTCAGTTTCATACCTCTGTTGTTAGGTTATGCTTTTGGATTTACACAACTTTATGTACAGTTACCGAGTCTCCTTGTTTATTTATCACCTTATAACAATATTCAGGATCTCCTCTATTATGCATACTCGGGTCAACCTTTTCCTTTAGTATTTACGAATCCGAATACCATAACTCTCAATCCACTATATTCTTTATTTTCTCTGATCCTTTGGACTGTTTTTCTTTTATTACTGGATCTATACCTGTTTGGAAAAATAAGACCTAGAAATGTGGAGGAGGCAAGACAAATATAACCTTATTTGTGAAATATCACTCACTTCTGAAAATATTTAAATATAAATTATTATTCTTTCTTTGTATGATCCTAAAAGATTTAGGTTTAACAGAAAGAGAACTGGATTCAATTCAGATAATATTCGATCTGACAAAGGATGGTTGGCCGGCAAGGTTAACAGATTTCTCAAACAGGATGAATGTAAAACCCTCAACAGGAGAGGAATTTTTATCATCACTTGAGAAAAAAGGTTATGTTTTGAAGAAGGGTGGTGTAATAAAATTGACTGATAAGGGAATGGAAGTCATGGAGAAAATTGAGAGAAACCATAGAATTGTTGAAACGTTTTTGTTCAGGATGGGTATGGACATTGAAAATGCACATAGGAATGCAAAAAATATGGAATATTTTGTCACTGATGAGTTCATAGATAATCTCTGTTCTCTCATGGGACATCCTAAAGAATGCCCTCATGGAAAGAAAATTCCTCAAAAGGAGGAATGCTGTTCCAGACCTCAAAAGATGGAAATTGTTCCAATAAAGTGAAATTATGGATATACTTGGATTTATATTTAACCCTCCACATGGACTGTTGCTCTGGGAAATACTTTTCATATCTTTCATACTTGGTATTTTGCATGGAATTACACCTGATGAACACACCTGGCCCATAACGTTCAGTTATGCAATTGGAGAATCAAGCACAAGGGGAGGATTCCTTGCCGGATTTTTATTCTCTCTGGGCTTCACCGTTCAGAGAGCCTTTCTTACATTTCTTGGATACATAGGTCTTGCTTATTTTTATTTACACTATAACCTTGATGGACCTGTTTATGCAATCGTTGGCTTTGTGATGGCAATTGCAGGTTCATACATTCTTAAGGGTAAATATTTCCATTTACCAATTGATAAAATCCTTGGTGGAAAGGGGCACCATACACAATTGGCTGAAAGAAAATCTCCCGGTGAAGCTCATGTACATGAAATACCATTGAAAATGACAATAGTTCACGGTCTTATTGCAGGTTTTGGATTTGGTGCATATGCAACAATAATAACTTTTGTTCTTGCGCCGCAGGTACCAGGTGTATGGTATTCCCCTTTACCGGGGTTAATGTTCGGACTTGGAACAATGGTAATGCAAATGGTGATCGGTGCTCTTTTTGGATCATTGTTAAGAATGAGAAAGATGGATGAAAATGATATAAAGTACATTGGTAAATCAACAGCAGGAAAAACACTTTACTATGGAGGTCTTGCATTTTTCTTCATAGGTATATTTTTGATTTTAATACCTACCATAGATGATTTTGCAATATCCACAGGTGTAAGTATACCAAATTTAAATGCACTTGATATTGGATTTTTCCTTGTGATTACAGTCGTTGGTATCATAGGTGCCTGGAGCCTTTACACAAGTCTCAGGGAGATAAAAACAATTAAATCCCAAAAGGAATTAAAGACGTAAAGGGCCGGTAGATCAGCTGGTAGATCGTTTGCTTCGCAAGCAAAAGGCCCCGGGTTCGAATCCCGGCCGGTCCATATTATCTTTTATACTCTTCCACCTTTTTGTTCAGGTACTGAAAATATTCATACATGTTTTTAACGTATTTCTGCAACTCCTCCATATGTTTGTCAGAATTGTATTTTCCTGAAATTTCAATGAGGGGTTTAAGGTAGTTTTCCATTATTACCCTTCTCCTTATTTCAAATAGATCAACGAAATTCAGGTTTGATGAATATTTTATGGTTCCATTCTCCTTGTGTTTTTCAACAAGCCCATTCTCAATAAGGTTGTTCAGGGAAGAATAAACTCTGGCAATTGAATATGATGTCATTTTGGCAATTTCGTCCACAGTCAATTTTCTTCCAGCTACAACAAGGGCTGAATAGACACAACTTGATGCTTCATCAAGACCCAGATATCTAAGAAACTTTTTAATGAGCGATCTTATCTGTGCATAGTCTTCCATTTAAATCACCTCTCCAATATATTGCTTCCTAAAATATTTTTTGCATATGGAATCAAACGCTTGAATATGAATCCATGACGTTTCACAATATCACTCAGAAGATAGGTCGGCCTTAGATAAAAGGATAAATAGGCCCTTGAAAGCCATTTCATTATTCCATCCGATGTGAAATTCTTTAGCTTTATCACAGGTGAAAGTGTTGTGAATTTTCTCCATTCCCTTGTTAGAAGAAGACCCTTTTCAACAACATAATCCCAGAGCCTTGTTCCGGGGTATGGTGTTGCTATAGTGAACTGAGCAACAGTAACTCCTACCTTCTTTGAGAATTTTATTGTTGTCTTAACATCCTTAACAGTATCATCTGGAAAACCTATTATGAATGAACCAAGTGTGTTCAACCCTGCCCTGTTTGCCTTTTTAACTGACAATTTTGCAAGTTCAAGCGTTATACCTTTTCCTATAAAGTCCAGTATTTTCTGTACTCCAGATTCAATTCCAAAATAAACAGTATGGGCACCAGCACTTTTCATGGATTTTGCTATTTCATCGTTGAAAAGGTTTACCCTTGCTGATGCTGACCAGGATATGTCAAGACCCTCTTCTTTAATTTTTTTGGTTAACTCAATTGCCCTTTTCATGTTGAGTGTGAATGTATCATCTAGAAACTCTATTTCCTTTTTGTTGTATCTCTCCCTTAATATCTTAAGTTCATCCATAACTCTTTCCACAGAATGACCTCTCCACTGCTTACCGAACTGAAGGGATGATGAACAGAATATACAGTTGTATGGACATCCTCTTGATGTCATGATTGTACCGAATTCCTTGTTGTCAACCTGATACCTATTCATAGGTAAGAGATCAAGGGCAGGGTAGGGTATTGTATCCACATCTTTTATCAACTGTTCTGGTGGGTTGTTTACAATTAATCCATTCCTTCTGAAACTCAAACCTCTTATATCCCTTAATTCCATTTTTCCTTCAAGATGTTTGAGAAGGTTTGAGAAAACAATTTCTCCCTCACCTCTTACAACATAATCTATGTTTTCACTTTCCCTCAATGTATTTTCAGGTACAAAGGTAACATGTGGACCTCCGATCACAACCTTTGTATCCTTTGAAATGTCCTTTGCAATTTTTGCCACATGATATGCATCTGGAATCATGGATGTTGTTGATGTTATTCCAACAAGATCCGGAGAATAATTCTTTATTTCTTTTCCAACATCATCGAATGTATAATCCATTACAAGTGAATCAATTATTTTAACATCATGACCATTTTCTCTTGCAACTGATGCAAGGTATGCGAGAGAGAGAGGAGGACCTGTTGTTCCAACTACACTTTTTATCACCGAATCCGTTGGTGGTGATATCATCATTATTTTCATTATGCTTTCACCTTTAATTTTACATTTTCAATTAGATCCTCATATTTATCCTTGTTGTATGCGCAACCAACATCTGGTGCAAGATAATCACCGAAATAACCATATGCTCTTGCCCTGCATCCACCGCATGGATTTCTGAAAACGCAGGACTTGCAGTTTTCTTCATATTTCTCCCTGTTCCTCAAATCGTTCAAAATAGGTGAATTCTGCCAAATTTCAATAAAACTCTTTTCCTTCACGTTACCAACTTTAATTGGTAGGAAAACACAGGGTGTAACATCACCATTATCCTCCATACCTGCATAGATCCTTCCAGCGCCGCATCCTCCAATGAAGTCAGCAATTTCAACACCAATCGATCCATAGTCGCTGCTTGCAAAGTGTGTTGGTGAATATGTTTTGCCGGTTCCAGCCAATACCCTTTCAATCCCTATTCTCGAATATGTTGGGCTTGTTGAAAAAATATCTATCTTCTTCTCCTGCCATCTATCGTATAGATAATTTAATAGATTTTCCCTTTCCTCATACGTTAAATCCTGTTCGATTATTTCCTTCCCTCTTCCTGTTGGTACAAAATTGAAAACTATGAACTTTTTTACCTTTAAAGATATTGCCAGATCTATCATTTGAGGAATCTGTGATAGATTAAACTTTGTGGCTGTTGTTGCAATAGCTGTATCAAAGTAACCGCTCTCAACAACATTCTTTATACCCTGCACGGTCCTTTCCCATGCACCTTCCACACCCCTGAACATATCATGTGTTTTAGGATCAGGTGAATCTAAACTTACCTCAACATATTTTATTCCAATTTTTTTCAACCTTTCAACATTCTCCTTTGTTAAAAGAGTACCATTTGTTGCTATTGTTGTGTATATTCCTTTCTTTGATGCATATTCAGCAACCTTCCAGAAGTCCGGGGAAATTAATGGTTCACCACCTGAAAATGCAATCATTGTTACACCGGCATCATCAAGCTGATCAACAACCCTAAACTTTTCCTCAAGCGTTAATTCATCATTATGTTTGAATGGCCCCGCGTTTGCGTAACAGTGCTTACATTTAAGGTTGCATTGCTTGGTAAAGTTCCACACAATTAAAAGGGGTGCGTCAAAAATCTGTGGTCTTGTTATTCCATATTTTGCAACCGATCTCAATGTTGTTGCAACACCCTTCCTCACATATGGTTCCTTTAGAGCATTTTTCACCTGTGAAATATCACTCAAGCCAAAGGTGTTAAGAGCTCTTCCGAGTGCTCTTTCAATAACCCTTACCTCCATTCTTTCCCTGAGTGAATTTGGTTCTTCCACCTCCGCGAAAACACCCAGCATGTGTTCAAATTTTTTCGGTGCGGTCAATCTTTTAAGTATAAACTTTGCAAACCTGTTGTCAACAATCTTCTGGAACTGTGCAATCATGCCTGTTGAATCATATTTCCCCGTATTTGCATTTGAATTACCATTCATAATTATCACCTTTTTAATATTTCTAAAAATTTTAAGAATTATCATATTTATTAAATTTTCCTTTAAAATCACCAAAATATTAATTTAATCGTAATTGTTTATCTAATTTGTGGGTGATTGGTAATGAAAAGTATTGATGAACTGGCCAAAAAAGCATTTGAATTGAAGGAGAAGGGTCTTTCTGAAAAAGAAATTGCAACAGAACTTCATCTTTCCACACAAACCGTTCAATGGTTAATTTCAAGGGAGTTTGAGAAAAAAACCTTTGCACCAAAGGATGTTAAAATAGGATGGAGATCTGTTGGTGTTTATCCATACAGAATTTCAAAATTAGCTGAAATATTTGCAGATATAATAATTGAGGAAATGAACAAAAGGGATTTTGAGGTTGATACAGTTGTTGGAATTGCCATAAATGGAATTCCACTTGCAACATTCGTAGCGGAAGAACTGAACGTCGAGATGGCAATTTACAGACCATACCCCATAAATAAAACTGGTACATTCAGTTCAAACTTTGCATCCATATCAGGTAAAAAGGTAGTTATTGTTGATGATGTATTGAGCACTGGAGAAACAATGAGAAAAGCAATTACAGATGTTAAAAATTTGGGTGGTATACCTGTTCTCGCATTGGTTATAGTTAACAAAACTGCAAACGATGAAATAGATGGTGTTCCTCTTAGGGGAATAATAAGGGCAAGGGTTCTATGATCATTCTTTAATCAAATCGCCCAGTGTTATACTTTCTCTCTTTTTTTCTCCCTCGACCTTTGTTATCGTGAGTTTTTCTGTTATTTTTATATTATAAAATTTTTCAAGTTTCTTAATGAGATTCTTATCCGGTCTCATTTCCTCTCTTTCAATCTTTGAAAGAACGTTCCTTTTTTCAAGCAATTTTTTTGCCGCATCCTCAAGTGTTAAATTCATTTTTTCCCTTGCATTCTTCAATATTGTACCATAATTTTCCACAAGAACAAATTCATCCTCAAGCACATCCTCCTTTTTATCCTTAACTTTCTGAACATTTTTTGTTTGAACATTGTATGTTTTAATTTTTTCCTTTTTATCCTCAATAGGAACACCAAACCTGGCACAACTATCACAAACATTTAAAATAGCTCCTTCAATCATTACCTTATGCAACCTTGGAACATCCCTGCCACACATTTCACATATCATTACCTTTCACCATTTCCACATAACTTTTGCAATTAAATAAATTTTCCCAAAAATTCATAGGAATCACAAAAAATAAATATATGGGAAAAGAATAAAGAGAATGGTATTTAAGGTGAAGAATATGTCAAAGGACGATGTGGATCCCGTAATAGCATATGATCTTGAAAAAGAGGATTTTTTGAAGCAAATAAGAAGCCTGGAAAGTGAAAAAAGATTCCTTGAGGGTGAACTTAAAAGGCTTCAGTATGAGATTGAACAGCTTAGAAGGGAATTGAATAGATTGAAGGCCCCTCCATTACTCCTAGGATCCATTGAGGATGTTTTAAACGATAAAAAGGTTGTTGTAAGAAGCTCAACCGGTCCATCCTTTGTTGTTAATGTTTCAGATCAGATTCCTCCTGAAAAGTTGAAGAGCGGTGTTAGGGTTGCTCTTAATAAAACAACACTCGCGGTTATAGGTGTTCTACCTGAGAGTTATGATCCTGCTGTTGTCTCTGCAGAAATTATTGAAAAACCAAATATAACGTATGAGGATATAGGAGGTCTGGAGGAACAGATAAAAGAAGTGAGAGAAACAGTTGAACTTCCATTGATACATCCTGAACTTTTCAAAAAGGTTGGCATAGAGCCGCCAAAGGGTGTTTTGTTGATCGGACCACCCGGAACAGGTAAAACTTTACTTGCGAAGGCTGTTGCACACCACACAAATGCAACATTCATAAGGACAGTTGGTTCTGAACTTGTAAGAAAGTACATAGGTGAGGGTGCAAGGCTTGTGAGGGAACTTTTTGATCTTGCAAGAGAAAAGGCACCTTCAATACTTTTTATAGATGAGATTGATGCAATAGGATCAAGGAGACTTGATCTTTCAACATCAGGTGACAGGGAGGTACAGAGAACACTTATGCAGCTTCTGGCCGAAATGGATGGATTCGATCCCCTTGGTGATGTCAAGATTATTGCTGCAACAAACAGGCCGGATATTCTTGACGAGGCATTAATAAGACCCGGAAGATTCGATAGAATAATAGAGATACCATTCCCGAACCTTGAAGCAAGGAAACAGATTTTCAGAATTCATACAAGATCCATGAATTTGAAGGATGTTGATATTGATCTGCTTGCGAAGAATACTGAAGGATTTTCTGGAGCTGATATTAAGGCTGTATGTACTGAAGCAGGCATGAATGCAATAAGGGATCTCAGGGATTTTGTGACAATGAAAGATTTCCAGTATGGTATTGAAAAAATAAGGAAATCAGAAAAAAGTGAAAGGGAAATATCTGGTCATATGTTTGGATGATCAGAACTCATAGGGCTCATCACAGCTAAGCTCAGCTGACCCTCTTTTCATCATCAAAAATGAAAATAAAAAGATTCTATTTAAAGTTATACCCCAGTTCAACAGCGTAAATGTTATCCCTTTCAGTTCCTTTGGGAACGCTCTCCTCCACTGCCTTTATTAAGGAATCCTTTGAAACAACATTTGTGTTTTTTACCAAAAAACCCAGCATGATCATATTCACAAAGATTGTTTTGTTGTTAAAATTATCCTTTGAAATCTTTGTTGCAGGTATTCCCTCCTTTCTTCCCTGGAAGGAGGGCTTTACAAGGTCACTTTCATAAATAAGAAATGTATCATCTTTCATGGTTGATGATACTGCATCGTAGCCAGCCTGTGAAAAGGCAACAAGTATGTCAGGATTTATAACATATGGGTATTCAATCTTTTTATCTGAAATTATAACCGATGAACTTGAGAACCCTCCCCTTGTCTCCGCACCATAGCTTTCAGTAAATACTGTTTCAAGGCCTTCGTAAATGGCAGCAGCCTTACCAAGGATTAAACCAGAGAGTATTACCCCTTGCCCTCCGCTTCCTACAAACCTTACTCCTGGCATAGTTACTTTGCCCTTATTTTGTTCCTGTCTATCTTTATTCCAGATGGTGTAACAAAGAGATACTGTTTACCGAGTGCAACAACATCACCATCAACATCCTTTGCCACGTTTTTGAGTTCAGCTGTTATCCTCCTCAGGGTTAACTCATCATCAGCTATTGCGGTGTAATCTATGATCAGAATATCACCATTGTAAACATACTGTTCAAGATCGTTCAGTTCCTCATACTTGAAAATTTCAGCCACCCTTACCATCTGGTATCCTGTTCCTGCTTCGGTACCAGCCTCATATTCATTAAGGTCAATATATTTCCTCGGTTCAACATTTGATGAAGGCTTTTCAATCGGTTTTATTGGTTTTCTCCTGAAGAATGTTGGCATAATCATACCACCTGCAAAAGGTAAGGAATTATATAAATAAAAATTTTTCCATATGCTCAGACTATCCGCATGTCTAATTTGATCTAACCATAACATACAGTATTTTCTTTAAATTTTCATTTTTTAATTTATTTTTGATACAATATAATAATCTCTTTTTCCACCTTATCACTCTAACAAACATAAATTTCTCTTTGACTTGCTCATTTTATGTAATAATTTTGCCTATTTTCCTCTTTATATTCATAACATCCTCTATTCCTTGAATTGATTTGTATTGTTTTCCATCATTTTTAGCTATCCTGATGGTGGTCCTTTCTGCACCTTTTTCCACAACATATTATAATCCACCTTCTCTAACTTTGTATACTTAGTTAGAAAGTATAGAAAATCTCTCAGAGGTATTCTCATTTTCATATCTTTCAACAACATATTTATGAGTATCCAGAAATTGTATATCAATATGGAAAGACCGTAGAGAAAATACCTCAATTTTATATTCCTTGTTCTTGTTTTCAATCTTATTTCATTTTTCTTTGAATATCCTGTTTCTATTCCCCATCTTTTCCTGTATGTTTCTGCCAGCTCTAAAACATTATTTTCTGTTACCTCTGCATTCGTATAGAATGAAAAATCATTCCATTCTACATCCTTTTTATACCTGATCCTTACAAAGTTAGTTTCAACAACCATTTTCCCTCTCTTTATTTTATCTTTTATTACAAAATAATAACAATGATTCATTTCTGACCATTTTAATTGATATCCTAAGAACATTCTTGTTTTTGGATTTTCTTTTGCTGGAATTATGTATTTTAACCCAAGATCTCCTATTTTTTCCAAAACACCAGCA
>JAVRLI010000030.1:0-10112 GCA_031961525.1 Thermoplasmatota archaeon
TATTGAAATATTTAATACCAAAACAGCAGAATGAACCCATACTGGATTTTTGTACCAGGATCAAAGGAAAGGGAATATGTACTGAAGGAGATGGAAAATATAAAAAAATCAAAAATTGAAATACCCCTGATAATAAATGGAAAGGAATACAAAACTGAAGAAAAGGCGGTTGTAGTTTGACACATGAAAAAATTAAGGGATACCGCTGGCAATTTCTACATCAATGACAAACCAACGGGGGCTGTTGTCAACCAGCAACCATTCGATGGTTCAAGGCTTCAGTTACAAACGAAAAGCCAGCAGGAAGTAAATGGAACCTTATTGGATGGGTAACGCCAAGGGCAATAAAAGAAAACTTTAACCCACCAACCGACTACAGATATCCATTTATGTACTGAGTGCAGGTGCCGGGATTTGAACCCGGGTCGAGAGCTTGGAAGGCTCTAGTGCTACCATGCTACACCACACCTGCTCATTCACACCATAAATTAAAAAGATAGATAAAACTAACGCTTCAATTTTTTATTTCACCAATTTGAATTTCTTCATTCTCCTCTCATTAAAAAACCTGAAAATTGGACATGAAAGATGAACCCTCATGGCAAACTTTTCCCTGAAATTCATAAAAAAATAAAATAAATGATTGAATAAAAATTTTTGTTTTGATATGCCAAACGCATTCACAAAAATTAAAATATTCCCTTTATATTAAAGATAAAAGCACGGTGTATAAATATGGTTACGTTCAAGGTTGTTGTATCCGATCCAAAAACAGGTAGTTCATTCCAGAAGGATGTTGAAAGTCCCACTGCTGATTCTCTTATTGGGAAGAAAATAGGTGATATAATAGACGGATCCATTGTTGAACTTTCAGGGTACAAATTAAAGATAACGGGTGGAACAGATAAGGATGGCTTCCCCATGTCACCGAACATACAGGGAGGTATAAGAAAGGCAATTCTTCATTCAGGGGGCTTAGGTTTTCACCCAAAGAAAAAGGGATTGAGAAAGAAGAAACTTTTAAGGGGAAATACAATAACTGGTGAAATTGTTCAGATTAACACCATGGTTGTTGAATACGGTGAAACACCATTCCCAACCAAATCCGGAGATCAGAAATGACGGAAATGCCAAGACAACCAGAAGTGAATGTCGGCCTGGTTGGCCATGTTGATCATGGTAAAACAACGCTTACAAAGGCATTAACGGGTACATGGACGGATACATACAGTGAGGAGATAAAGAGGGGTGTTTCAATAAAACTTGGATATGCGGATGCTGCCTTTTATATCTGTGAGGAGAATGGTAAAAAAAGGTATGTTTCATCCGCAAACCTGAAGTGTGATGGAAACCTAACACTTGAAAGGGTCGTTTCGTTCGTTGATTCACCAGGACATGAAACACTCATGGCAACAATGCTTTCAGGTGCAGCTATAATGAACGGTGCACTCCTCCTTGTTGCAGCGAACCAGAAATGCCCCCAGCCGCAGACAAGGGAGCATTTAAAGGCACTTGAGATTGTTGGTGTTTCACAGATTATTATTGTTCAGAATAAAATAGATCTTGTTAGTGAGGAGAGGGCTCTTGAGAATTATAAAGAAATAAAAGAATTTGTGAAGGGGACAATAGCTGAAAATGCACCCATAATTCCAGTGAGCGCACAGCAGGGTGCGAACATTGATGTTTTGATTGAGGCCATAGAAAAGGTTATAAAAACACCAAAGTTCGATCCAGATAAACCTGGAAGGATGTACATTGCAAGATCCTTTGATGTGAACAAACCAGGTACCCCGCCTGACAAACTTGTTGGTGGTGTGGTTGGTGGATCAATAATACAGGGTAGGTTCAGGGTCGGGGATGAAATAGAGATTTCACCGGGTTTCCAGGTAACGAAGGGAAAGAAGACTGTCTGGGAACCCATATACACTGATATTGTTTCACTCTATTCCGGTGGAAGGAGCTGGGAGGAGGTAAAACCTGGAGGACTTGTTGCAATAGGAACAAAACTGGATCCGTCTTTAACAAAGGCGGATGGATTGATTGGAAGAATGGTGGGAAAGCCGGGAACCTTACCGGATATTATACAGGATTTAACAATAGAGGTGCATCTCCTCGAATACGTTGTTGGGTTCATTGAGGAACTTAAGGTTGATAAAATAAGGACCAATGAGGCTTTAATGTTAAGCGTTGGTACAACAACTACTGTTGGAATAGTTAAGAGTGCAAGGGATGATGATGCTGATATAATATTGAAATATCCTGTCATAGCTGAAAAGGGTCAGAGGGTTGCAATAAGCAGGAGAATTCAGAACAGATGGAGATTGATAGGTTTCGGTATAATCAAATAGAATCTATTTTCATCTGTGTACCCTTCACCTGCATATATTTCTGAAGATTAAAACTATCTATAACCATCTTAATTAAAATTTCCTCAAGCTCCTCCCTGTATTCTTTCTTGGGTATGTAGGCCGGCATATTTTTCGGAACATTTATGTTCATGGATTCAAGAATTGCTATTGCATTTTTCCTTTCATCACCGTATACCTTATCGCACTGTTCGGGTCTGCCAACACCACATTTATCAAGTTCCCACTTTAATATGGGCCTTCTGAAAATTTTATAAAGAATGTAAAGGCATAAATCGGATGATTCAGGATGTTCTGAAACGTAACCGCCTATTATCTCATAAATTGTTTTTTCATCGCTTGAAAGCACAGAGTATATTTTTGATGGCTGTATTTCCTTTTCCTTCAGTATGTTAAGATCCCTTAGAGCCTGCAAATAGCCCGTTAAAATAAGCCTGTGAATCCTTATACCATCCTTTTCAAGTTCCTTGGATATGGATGATATGCTCCTCTCTTCTCTGTTCAATATTTCGACTATTTTTTCCTTCAGGGTTGCATAGATCATTTTCTGATTCATTATCTCAGGTATAATAGCAATTCAATTAAATACTAATAAATTTTCCTCTTTTTAACCAATGCCTATTATGAACCTTTTTTTAAACAAATAGATTAAATTTCTCAGACCATCCTTGAATGTCTGTAGTTTTCTTTCACCTTCCCTCAAACCATAATGTATGGGGAGTTCCATGGCCTTTCCATGGTACCATGCCTCAATCTTCAACTCTTCAGAAAATGGCATTCCATCACTGTAAACCCTTATTTTTTTCAAAAGATCCTTTCTGAAGATCCACATACCGCTCTGTGAATCCTTTATCTTTATAAAAAAGAGCGCAAGGACTGCTACATTCAAAACAAAGTTACCGAATCTATGCGCCTGTGACATTGCCCTTTTATCAAGATATGTTAATCTATCACAGGATATGAAATCAATGTTATTCTCAATCAAATATTTCACATAATCGTTTATTATCTCGGGAGGATAGGTATTATCACCATCCATTGTAACTATTATCTCCCCATTTGCATGCTCGAATCCTGTTTTGTAAGCCCTTCCATATCCCCTTCTTTCCTCATGTATTACCCTTGCACCCATGCTTTTAGCTATTTCAGGTGTTCTATCGTTACTTTTATCAACAACTATTATCTCATATTCACCCTTAACAGATTTTTTTATTCTTTCTATTACAGTACCTATGGTTTTTTCCTCGTTCATTGTGGGTATAACAATGGATATCATCGGTATCACCTAATGTTTATCTTTGCATAAAGGTATCCAATTAAGCCAAAGGATAACCTTAGAATGCCATATATATTTATTTGATCCTTTCTGAACATGTTCTTGAATGAATAGGATTTCCACAGATTTCCATGCTTCCTTGTTAACTGTTTTCTTCCATAGCCGTTCCAGAAAGCCTGTTTGAGAAATGAAATAACATCACTCCTTGTCTTATGATAAACAACAGCATTTTCGTTATAGAAAAATTTTGCACCTGCCATATGTGCTCTTAAATTAAGGTCTATATCCTCCGCCGTAATAAATTCGGGATCAAAGCCCCCTATTTTAATGAAAAGATCCTTCCTGTATGCAAGGTTGCAGGATGGATATGTTAAATCTATGCCATTGTAGTAAATACCAACCCTGTCAAGTACCTTGAACTTTTCATTCCCCACCTGTATGGTTTTACCAGCTACAAAATCGTAACCCTCAAGGAATGGTCTTTTCATTTCACTCAACCAGGAATCGGAAACAACAACATCACCATCCGTAAATATTACTATTTTTCCTGAAGAATTTTCAACACCTATGTTCCTTCCTTCACCTCTCGAACACCTTTTCACAATTATTTTCATTTTCAATCTTTTTTCATAACTCTTTAAAATTTCCAGTGTTTTATCGGTACTTTCTGCATCAACAACAACAAGCTCAAAATCCTCCTTCTGTTTGGAAAGTGATTCCATTAGATCTTTTATATGTTTTTCCTCATTCCTTACAGTTACAATAACACTCAATTCAGTCATTTCAGACATTCTCCCTTATTTCCGCATTACCTGGTGGAAGGATCCTCATTACCTCATCCTTATCGTAGTTGAATTTTTTCGATAATTTTTCAGCAATCTGGCTTTTTTCCACATTACCTGGAACTATTATAATGTAATCATGAGTTTTTGCCTTTAATGCATCAACAGGACCGCACATCATTATTTTCTGTCCCTGGTATTCAATAATGCCTATTGCGAGCATCAATGGAAGATTCCTCATATAGTTTCTTTTCCCCCTTATTATCCATGCACCTTTTGGAACGTATTCACCAGATTCTGCCATTTTACTCACCTGTGAATATGTTACCCAGTATGCATCACCTGCCATCAACCCTGCATTCCATGCCTTTGAATAGGAAAGGCCAAATATGCCAGCCTCTATCAGAGTTTTTTCGGTAATGTTTGTGTTCTTAACAACAACGCTGGGCGCACCATGTATATCAGCATGAACATAATAATCCCTTTCTCCAAGGTACTTTTTAACAACCTCCTCGTTCGTTCTTGCATCCCTTCCCGCAAGAACCAATGCTCCTTCAGATGAAAAGAACCATCTATACTTTTCGAACCAGAACCTGCTCCTCTCCTTTTTTATTTCCTTTTTCTCCTTTTTTTCCTTTTTTATTGACATTGCTTCAAGGGCACCCTTCTCCTTCTCCTTCATTTTCTTTGATAGTTCATAGTAATAATTACCGTTCTCGCTCACCTTTTTCGTCAGATCCAGTTCTATTTCATATGGAAAATCCTGGAATTTAATGGTAACATTTTTTCCATCCCTTTTAACAATGTTTTCAACATTCATACCCTTCTTTATTTCTTCAACTATTCCATTTATCTTTTCAAGATTTGAAAAAATAAAATCACCTATGTTCCTGTATTCTTCAGCAAGCTTCCTGAAATTCTCTATTGCCTTGATCTGCTCTTCTCTTATTCTTTCCTCCTCACTTTTTTCCTCCTCTTTTGGTATATTAAGAATTGCATCGTTTATGTTTTCATATTCAACACAATCATCAAATTTAATCACGCTCAATCTGTTATTGCATATGTAACCCCTTCCATCAATGCCATCAAGGATCTTTTTTGTTTCATTGTAAATTCTTCTACCTTCCTCATCACTTAAATCATTACCCAATTTATCTTTTTCAATGTTTGATATTGAACATATGTATTCTGAATAATGGCTTAAGTTGAATTTTATTGCAAGTATCCTTACAATTTCCCTGTTCTCCTTCAAATTCTCAATGAATTCACTCTCCGATAAATTTAAAGGATTAATGGTCTGCGGTGGAGGGACATATGTTTCACCAACCTTGATTTTCCTTGTTCTCCATTCCCTGTATTTTAGAGCGAAGATAATTTTTTCATTTTCAGTTATTATAAAATTTCCACCACCAAACATCTCAAATATTATTTTCATATCCCCTGAAAGATTAAAAATCAATATTCTGTCAAAGTTAAGCTGACTCACATTATCAATCCTTTTGTTTTCAAGTATATCCCTCAAAAATTTTACCTTTGAGGATATTTCATTTTCCTCCCTTTCACCGAAATAGATCCAACCTTGTGGATCAAGGAAAAGATCCCTGTTTCCAAGATCCTTTTTGTGTATTTTTAATATCACCCTTTCATCATCCATAAAAATTTTCTTAATGTATGAATTTTCAATGAAGTATGAATTCTTTTTCAACCATGCGTAAATGTCCAGACTTGTCATTCCTTCCTTCATAATCCCAGTGCTGAAACCTTTTCAGGTAAATAAACATCCGTTACGTAATCAAGACCATATTTTGCAAGAGCCTGCTGCTCTGCCTTTTTACCCAATTTTAGCATTAGTTCTATTTCATTCTTCCAGAACTGTGTGTTGAACCTTGGATCGCTCAGTTCAGCATGCAAAGCTGCAATATCCCTATCATTCAGTCTGTCCGTTGGTAAATCGTAATTAACAATATCGCTTGCTGTTATTCCTATGAACTCAGCTGTTGGTGTTGCAAGGAATTCTGAAATGTGTGCAGTTTTTATTGCACCGTATGCCACACTTGCATAAATTCTGAATGACCAGGGATCACCATCGGTGAAAACAAGAACAGGGAGTTTCCATTCTTCGTTTAATCTTTTCAACAACCTCCTTGTACTCCTTGCAGGCTGTCCCTTGAGATGAACAAGTATTGCCCTTGCCTTTTCATCATATCCGTTTTCAACAAGCCTGTCAAACATACCACCTGTTTCTATTGCAAGGACAAAATCTGCATCAACATCAAGTATCTTTAACTTATCCTTTTCTACATTGTATGGAATTGCATAACCTGCATCACCCACATCGTCCCTGCAGTTTATTTTCTGTGGCTTACCCTTCCTGTTTATTTCCTCAAATGTAATGTTTCCTATAACGGTCGCACCATTCTCCTCAGGCCTCAGCTTGAAATCCTCCCTCAAAAACTTTGTTACAATTTCAAGATCCTCAACAAGTTTGTCCGATTCATCCTGTGTGTGAAACTTGGCTAGATCCCAGCCCTCTGATATATAGTACATTTCCCTGAGTGTTGATGACTTATTCTGAACAATCATTTCCTTTATGAAATCCAGGAGATACATTGTTCTCAGCAAGGTATAGGCTCCATCAATTTTCTTTGCCGATCTTACTATCTTTTCATTTCCATATTTCCATACACCTGTTAAAAGGTCAAGTTTTATGTTGTGTTTGTTTCTTGCAGGAAGCGACATGTATGGTATTTCTCCACTTTCAAGCTGTTCATAAACATTTTTAACAATATTTTCAAGTGCTTCAAGTGCAATTTCATATCTACTCTTCTCCATTTTCCTCTTCCTCCTCTTCTTCCTCCTCTTCAATTATTGCCTTAAGCTTTTCAATGTTCCAGTCACCCGGTAATGGTTCCGCACCTACAACATGAACGGGATCCATTCCCTCTATGTAGTATGTTGTTTCACTGTAATTTGATTTTAGATCATAAACAATAAACTTTAACTTTTTCAGTTCTAGAGATTTTATACCGAACTCCCACAATATATAATCCTCACTTTCCATGTATTTACCAAGTTCATCTATTGAATTTTTATCTATCTTACCTTCAGGTATATCCCCATACAATTTTATATTTTTATCATCAGGTGTAAAGTTCCATACATTCACAGTTATGTTTGCGATTGATCCTTTCTGTTCAACAGTTTCATCAATCCATAAAACATTCATTATTTTTGTAATGACAGGTTCAAGTTTAGGAACAGGTTTGTTCAGTATTCTTGCACTTTTTTCAGCAATCTTTGGAAGTATCTTCTGCACTAAGAAGAATTTATCTGTTAACTTTTTCTTTACTTCCTTTTTAATCAAAAACGTTTTTATCTGTCTGCCAGATTCCTTCAATGCAAGATCAAGTTCATTCATTATTTCAGGTATTTCAGCAATAGCCTCCTTTGCTTCTGATGTGAACGGTACCTTTGTTGATGCAACATGAACAAGTATTATCATGGGACCTACAGGTATACCAGTTCCACCCCTCTGCTCTAGACCATACTTTCTCCAGTCAATGTTTTCAACAGCCTTTGTTATTGCGCATGCACCTGCTTGATAAAGTAAAGGTACCTTGTTTGCAAACCTTAATATCCTAACGGGCTCATCCTGAGGTATATCACCACCGTAAACAAGTCCTACCTCAACAACAAATGGATTTCCCGAATAGACTGAAGGCTTCCTCGAGACAGGTATTGAATAAAAACTAGGCTTTAAATCACCAAGAACATTTTTCAAACCTTTTTTTATTAGAATTTCACCTATGGGCGATAATGATTCAGGTGATGGTGGTAAAATTTTAACTGAATTAAAAGCATTCTGTAATTTTTTAAAATCTTCTAAATTTAATGAATGTGGATCCATTTCCGGGTCCAGCCCTGCTATTTTACATATTTCAAGTGAAAGCTGTGTGCTTATTCTGCTGAAATCTTCAGTCAAAAATCTTGATAATTTCTTTGCCTTTGTTATCCTCGCCATCTTCATTAACTGTCCAATTTCCACGCCGAGAGGATGTGGCTTTGTTTCCTTTGGGGGCTGAATTGGTTCATTCCATACTCTTTCAAATGTTATTTTCATGCCATCAGGATCAACAAATGTTATCTGTGCATGCGGATTCACAATTGCTGTGTTTTGAAGATATTCAATTATGCTCTGCTTACCTTTAACATATTTACCCTTAAGAGGAATCTCTAATTTAACACCACTTTTTTTGTTAACTATTACAACATCTTCCTTTAAAACGTTTGGCTGATTTTTTGTTGTATCTATCATCAATTCAAAGTAATGGGCATAATCTTCACTTGCTATCTTTGATATTATTTTTGTTGGTTTCCCCGTTGTTAATTGACCATAGAGAACAACAGCTGATATACCTATACCCTGCTGGCCCCTTGTCTGCCTAACTGCATAGAACCTTGAACCATACAAAAACTGTCCGAATACCTTCGGAACCTCTTTTCTTACAATCCCAGGACCATTATCCTCAACAGTTAAAAGGAATTCATCCTTGTCAACCCTTTCAAGGATGACATTTATTTCAGGAAGTATCATCGCCTCCTCACAGGCATCAAGAGAATTGTCCACAGCCTCCTTAACAGCCATAACAAGTGATTTTTGAGGTGAATCAAAACCTAATATTTGCTTGTTCTTTTCAAAAAATTCCGCAATCGATATTTCCTTTTGCTTCTTTGCCAGTTCCTCTGCAATGTCCATACGTTTTCTCTTTATCTTTTTCCTTTATTTAAAATGTACGAACTGATGGATTTAATTTTTATATATCGTCGGGCATGGATGCAATTTTACGTAAAGCCTCCCTTTCCATGAAATGTAAATTACCTAAAATGACAATTGTGTGCAATGGTTCACCCAGATCCTTTTCCCTTATCCTTGAAAATTTGTCAACATTTACCTTCATTTTTTCTGAACAGGCTTTTGATATAACAGCAATGATCCTGTCTTCATTAATAACATCACCCTGATACAAGGATTCCATTTTCTCCAGTATATCGAGACCCATGATTGCATGCATTTCAAGATCCTTTCTTATGTCGAGTAAAACAATGGTATGAAGACCATTCTCAATATTCTTTTCAATGTACCTGTAAACACTTTCAGGGTAAAAATCGTATTCTGGAAATGGTATTGTTACGGTCCTTCCAAACTTGTAACTCTGTATCCCAAGTATTGATGGAATTACAGTCTGAATTGAAATACCATTCACAATGTTAACAGGAATTCCCGTATTCTTTGCCATGAGAACTATAGAAACATGTGTTGTTGCAATCATTGGATCACCTGGAACAAGTAATGAAACAATGCTTTCCTTTGCCTTTTCAATTATTTTTTTACCATCCTCCACATCCTCCCTTTCCAAAATTTCAATATCCTTTTTAATAAGATTTTCAAGCGATTCCTTATCCATATCAACTATTCTTGATGTGTAATTTTCCATGAAAATTGTTGATGATTCATCTATTCTTTCCATTGCCTCAAGTGTTAAATGTTTTCTGGGGTTCAAACCAAGACCGACTATGTTAAGCATAATGCAAGGATTAACCATTCCCTTAAAAGATTTTCTTAAAAAATTTGGTTAAATTCTCAGTTAAATTTAAATAGAAGATTAAGATGAACCAGAGGTTGATAAA
>JAVRLI010000031.1:0-9830 GCA_031961525.1 Thermoplasmatota archaeon
ACAAAATATAACGATACAATTGAAAACTTAAGTTTCTACCTTGAGATGTTATCAATAAAAAATAAAAATTACGTTCTGGAAAACGGTCCCATTGTTCGCATTATGGATAAAAACATTGAAATTTGTGCGATAATTTCAGAAGGGATTTATTCATCAATCTTTGTTTTTGATAAAAAATTTCTGAAAATTCTCAAGGAATCTTTAAGAAAAAGTTTTAGGGTGGATTATCTGAATATTTACGATTTAAATTTGAGTGCTGATATTGAAACTGTTCTGGACCACATAAAAAATTTCCTGAAGAATAAAAATATTGAAAAGAAAAATTATGGAAATATTTTCATTATAAATTCAGGAAATATGGTTATTGAATTGTATAAGAATGGATCATTGTTCGTGCGCATTTACGAAATTTTGCCATTTTCAAAAAAGATGGTAAACTTTGCAATTATAATTTTCTTTATTTTAATTTCAGTAATTCTATCAATTTTCAACAACAATTTTTTAATGAATGAAATTTTATCTACACTTTTCATACTATTACCCATTTTAGAATCAACAAGATATGGTAAAGGGAATTCTCTTGCACTTTCACTTTCAAGGCTCCAGAATTCAGGATCCTTTAAAATTCAATGAATAGGTTTAAAAGAAATATTTATATAGGAATAGGTAATTAACCTTAATTGTTCAACTGAAAGTTTACAAGAGGTGGTAAATATGGTATTTAGAAGAAAGAGGGAGGATGATTTTGATTTCGATGATATATTCGGTGATTTTGATGAGGAATTCAGGAGAATGAATGAGAGGATTTCAAGGATTCTCAATGAACTCTACAAACACATGGAGGAAAGTCCAACACCATATGTTTATGGTTTTACAATGAGAATCGGTCCAGATGGTAAGCCAAGGATTGAGGAATTTGGCAATGTTCCAATGATGAGGTTCAGGGAACTTGAAGGATACAGGGAACCGCTTGTTGATGTTTCAGAGGATGAAAAAAATGTCTATGTGACAGCCGAAATACCTGGTGTGGAAAAGGATCAGATTGATCTTCAGGTAAACGAAGATACGTTAACCATTAAGGTGGATGTGCCTGACAGAAAATATTACAAAGTTGTTGATCTACCGGAACCTGTGAAACCCGAGACAGCAAAGGCAACATACAAGAATGGTCTCCTTGATATTACAATTGAAAAGAAAGAAACGAAAAAGACAGGTGGAACAAAGATTAAAATAGATTAAACTATGGAAAATAACATAGACATTATTCTGGAAGCGATCGAAAACAGAACAAGAAGGGAAATTATAAAGAGACTTATACTCAGCGATCAGTATCCACTACAGCTTGCCAAGGATCTAAGGGTTTCACAGCAGGCGATCATGAAACATCTCGAAATTCTGGAGAAATCAAACATTGTAAGATTAAAGGGGATGGAAAAAAGCGATCAGGGACCGCAGAGAAAAATATATGAAATAAATCAATCATTTCTCTTAACAATCTCTCTTACTCCAAATTTTTTTGAAATCAGAAAAGTTGATGTGAAAGAAAACATAAATAAATTGGAGAATGAAGATCTTGATGATCTGATAGGTAAATTAAGGGAAACAGAAAATAAAATAAGGGAAATTGAAAAAGAACTTGTTGAATTGGTTGAGTTGAAGGACAGTATTGTATCAAAAATAAATGAAACAATAGGTAAAAAAATTAAGAATGAAATGGAAAGAAACGTTTTAATTTCCTATTTAAGTTCACTTGATATAGAAAAGGTTTCGGAGGAAACAAGTGTTCCTGAATATTTGATAAAAACCATGATTGATAAATTTTTTGAAGATTGACATTTTAATCTACAAGTAAAATTTTGTATCCCCTTATTTTGATTTCCCTCAAGAGATCTATGAATTTGAAATCACCATTCCCGTAAGAGTTCCTTTTTCTTAATGCAATAACATCTATTCTACCCTTAAAATCATCAAGAACATTTAAAATGTTACCTGTAACAACATTTAATCCTTCAAGTGAAACATTTTTCTGGTATGCAAAAACATAAAAGTTTGAAGTGAAATCCTTCACATAATTTATCAGGATATCATCATCCCTATCGTAATAGATTATTAAAACACTCAAACCATCCATGTTTTTTTTGAATTTAATTTAACATAAAAAGTTTTATGATTTTAATTCCAGGTATTTTTAATATTTGCTTAGGTTAAAATATAAGGAATTAATCCCTGGTATATCAATGCCTGAGAACAAAAGAACACTTAGGGCCATGTACGTTAACCAGATTTTAGGCAGTTTTAGTTCCGGTCTTGCATCACCATTCATACCCTACTATGCGGCAGATCTCAATTTTACACCTGGTGAAATGGGTATTCTACAGGCATCATCAAATCTATTTCCAAACGTTCTGCAGTATCCTTTTGGTAAATTGTCAGACATTATACAAAAAAGAATAATTTTTATAATAATAGGAGGTATTGTTTCTTCATTAGTTTTCATTTTTCTTATAGGACAGATTGATCCTCTTTTTATAGTTCTTTTGATCATCGTTCAGGCAATTTTTTCCGCAATGGTAACACCTGCATGGAATGCACTCATAGGAGATGTGGCATTAACGAAAAAAAGGGCATCTTTTATAGGTTCATTATCTTTCTATTCAAATTTCTCAATGCTTTTTGCTGGATTGTTTTTCCTTATATACACAATGGTTAAGGGAACGAAAGGAGTTTACGTGTACTATTTACCCTTTGGTATTGCTGGTGTTGTGGGTGTTCTCGGCACCCTGGTTATGCTTTATGCCCAGGAGCCTGAAAAGAAAAAAGTTATAAAATCAAAAAGATCCCTGATGAGCATAATAAAAAATGATAGGGAATTTTCATATTTTCTTTTTGCCCAGGGCTTTTACAACTTTTTTATGTCCATTTCCTGGCCGTTGATTTTCATCACAACGGTAAAGATACTTAAAGCATCATCATTTCAGATTGCGGTTATTAACCTAATAGGTTTGAGTTTTACAGTACCATTTTTAATTTTGTTTGGAAGGATAACGGATAGGTATGGTCCAAAAATACCAATGCTTTTGAGCAGAATAATGTTCATTCCTGTCCCTCTTGTTTACGCATTTGCCAACTCCATTTATGATATATATTTATTAAATGTTTTAACAGGCATATCAACAGCATTTGCAAACATTTCATTTCTTGCTTATATTCTTGATTCATCCCCAACTGAGGACAGGGGAAAATATGTTGGTTTATATAACACAGTTATAGGATTTGTAACATTCTTCGGATCAATATTTGGTGGATTCCTTGCCCAGTTCCTTGAGGGTTTTTATGGACTTTATATGGCACTTTTAATAACATATATGGTATCTTTTGCCGGTAGATTCACGGGTGCCGTTCTCTTCATCAAAGTAAAGGAGAGAAGGAAATATCCCCAACATATGTTGTTATTTGAAAAATATATAAACGGGATAAGAAGATTTATAAAAAGGTAATCAATATTATATATGACCACTGTGATGATATTGCTTACGGCTGAGTTTGATGAAAGACGGGCGGGCTGAGTGGTCAGAATGTTCATTTTTAAAATTTCAAAAAAATTCAATTTATTGGTAAAAATTTAGAATTCTTTCAATTTTTATTTTAAAACTGGAAAGAATAGAAATTTATTTTAAATACCATTGAATGAAAGTTTAAAATATTATTTTGCGTTTAGGGTTTTTAAGTGATCATAATATGGAATTTGGTGGTTATTTGATAATTGCTGTAACACTGGTGCTCACACTTGTGGGCATTTACCTTATGCTTTACCTTGAAAATAAATTTTCAGCAAAACATGATGAAAAATGGAAGAATGATACATACGAATGCGGTGAAGTAACAATTGGTGATGCCAAAGGACCCATACATGTACAGTACTATTTTGTAGTTCTCATGTTTGTAATTTTTGATGTTGCAACAGCATTGATAATACCCTGGGCATTCTCATTTACAAAGAATGCAACCTGGAATTTTGCTTTTCCGGTTTTAATTTTCTTTGGAATTATGCTTGTGGCTTTATATTATGCAATAAGGGAAGGTTATCTTGAGTGGAGGTAAAACTATGACAGATTCAATATTCTTGGGAAGGCTTGAAGATTTAATAAACTGGGGAAGAAGCAATTCAATATGGCCATTCACTTTCGGTCTTGCCTGCTGCGCTATAGAGATGATGGGTGCACAGGGATCACATTATGATATAGGCAGGTTTGGGAGTGAAATATTCAGGGCTTCACCAAGGCAGGCTGATCTCATGATTGTTGCTGGAACAGTTACGAAAAAAATGGCACCAAGGGTAAGAAGGCTTTATGAACAGATGGCATCACCCAGGTATGTTATAGCCTATGGATCCTGTGCAACAAGCGGCGGTCCCTATCAGGGTGCATATTCCGTTGTAATGGGTGTTGACAAGATCATACCTGTTGATGTTTATGTCCCTGGTTGCCCACCTACCCCTGAAGCTTTGCTTTATGCAATACAGAAACTACAGAAAAAGATAAGGGCAGGGGAGGCAGGAAGATGATTCTTGAGGAAGGTAAATGTGCGGATGGAACAGATTACAAACTGATAGACAGGGATTCTTTAATCGAAACACTGAAGGATCTGAAATCAAAGGGTTACGATTACCTTGTTTTAATGTCGGCGGTTGATTATTTAAAATACAGGGAGGTTGTTTATCATCTGGGATCATATTCTGATAACCGTTTCCTTGTGATAAAGGTAAGGACGGAGGATGATGAGTTACCAAGCGTGACATCCTTATGGGGATCGGCCAACTGGTTTGAAAGGGAACTTTATGATCTTATGGGCATAAAATTCAAGGGCCATCCGGATCTGAAAAGAATATTCCTACCTGAAGGATGGGTTGGTCATCCATTAAGGAAGGATTATGATATGAGCAGGGAACAGTTTGTTAACTTAAACGAGGATGGAACGGACCGTGTAAGTTTTGATCCGAAGGATGGGTGGTAAAATTGGAGGAAAGGATAATTGAGGTTAATTTCGGACCGCAGCATCCATCAACGCATGGTGTTCTGAGAGTAAAGGTAAAACTCAAGGGTGAAAACATTGTTGATGCACAGCCAGTAATTGGCTATCTTCACAGAAATGCGGAAAAACTCTCGGAGCAGAAGTTTTATCCCTCTGTTCTCATATTTATGGATCGCCTTGATTACGTTGGTAACCATAACATGGAACTGGGATATGTTCTTGCTGTTGAAAAGCTTGCAAAAATTGATGTTCCAGAAAGGGCAGTATGGATAAGGATGCTTGTTGCAGAATTGAACAGGATAGCAAGTCATCTTGTATGGCTTGGAACAATGGGTCTTGATCTTGGTATGATAAATCCTTTCTTTTATACCTTCAGGGAAAGGGAAAAGATCGTACAGATGTTCGAAATGCTTTCAGGAGCAAGGTTAACATACAATTATATAAGCATAGGTGGAGTTTACAAGGATGTTCCTAACGAGTTCAAGGATAAATTCATGGAATTCTACAATGAATTTCCCAAAAGGCTTGAGGAAATACAGGATCTTTTCCTTGAGAATGAAATATTCATACAGAGGATGAAGGGTATCGGAGTATTAACGCCAGAGGATGCAAAAAGCTATAGTATAACAGGACCTGTTTTGAGGGCAAGCGGAATAAAGTACGATATAAGGAAGGTATCACCATACCTTCATTACGATAAGGTTGAATTTGAAGTACCAACACAGAAGGAAGGGGATAACTATGCAAGATTCCTTGTTAGAATGGAGGAAATGAGGCAGTCTTTAAAGATAGCAAAACAGGCCTTTGATAACATGCCTGAAGGTGAATATTACAATCCACTTTACAGAAAGCAGGGTCTTATAAAGATAAGGGGAAAAGGGGAAGCGTATGTTAGAACTGAAAGTCCCAGGGGTGAATTTGGTGTTTATGTTGTCGGTGATGGATCACAAAAGCCCTACAGGGTAAGGATAAGATCACCGGCATTCCACAATCTATCCGCGCTTTCTGTAATGGTTAGGGGATACAAGATTGCCGATATGGTTGCAACAATATCCACTCTTGATCCAGTTTTCGGGGAGGTGGATAGATGATTCTTAATTTTATAAACACCATTCTTAGGGATATTGGAATAGATTTTACAAAATATGGTTATTATGGAAATATAATACAGACCTTACTTGTTGATCTTATAGGTGGTCTCATCATTTTCATTGCCGCAGCTCTTGTGATAATTGTTATAATATACATATTCAGGAAATATATGGCCGATCTGCAGCAGAGGATAGGGCCTAACAGGGTTGGTCCCTATGGTTCTCTGCAGTTGATAGCTGATGCCCTTAAAATGTTTGGAAAGGAGGATATAATACCGGACAGGGCTGATAAATTACTCTTCAGGATTGCACCATACCTTTCATTCACACCATTGATTTTATCCTACCTTTTAATTCCATACGGATCATGGGCAACATTTGTTAATTTACCCGTCACACTTCTTCTGATTATAGGTTTTTCAGCCCTTGCACCCATATCTGAAATCATTGCAGGTTTTGCATCCGGTAATAAATTCTCCCTTCTGGGAGGTTTGAGGGCCGCAGCTCAGGATCTTAGTTATGAAATTCCCATGGTACTTTCAGCTGTATCGGTTGTAATAGTTACCGGAAGCCTCAATCTTCTTGATATATCAAGATCACCAATACCATTGGCCATACTTGAGCCAATTGGATTCATCATATTTTTCCTTACAATGATAGCAAAGATAGGTATTGTTCCATTCGATCTACCTGAAAGTGAAAGTGAACTTGTTTCAGGATTCAACGTTGAATATTCAGGGTTGAGGTTCGGTATATTCTATCTTGGTGTTTTCGGTAACATATTCTTCACCTCATTATTCATATCGACAATATATCTTGGTGGAGGATCCAGTTTCATAATTCCTGGTGAAATATGGATGATTGTGAAGGCATTCATATTCACTTTCATATTCCTTACAATATGGGTAACATTACCAAGGATAAGGGTTGATAAATTTATGAAAATTGGCTGGAAAATTCTCTTCCCTCTCGCTATAGTTAACCTGATTTGGAGCATTTTTATTGCAATATATTGGCCGGGGGTGGCATGATTGAAGGGTATAATAAAGGGCCTTGTTCAGGTATCAAAGCATCTAAGTAGAAAACCAGTAACTGTTCAATATCCTGAAGAACAGATACCTTGGCACACAAAACGTTTCAAGGGAAGGGTAATTCTTAATCTTGATACCTGTATTGGATGCACATTATGTTCACAGATATGTCCAAACCATTCAGATCATATGGTTTTCTATGATTACGATAATGGAAAAAATAAAAGGAAAATATATCCAGCTGTTAACATAGGAACTTGTACATACTGCGGTCTTTGTCAGGAAATTTGTCCAACGGGATCCATAAGGTTATCGGAAGAGTTTGAACTTGCGCACTACGATAAAGATTTCGATTATTTACCTGATAGATTATCAAGAACTGAAAAGGAGTTGAAGTATCATGATTGAATTTTATATAATTGGAGCAATTGGATTTTTTTCTGCTGTCTGGGCTGTTATTGAAAAGAATCTCTACAGGGCAGCTCTTGCACTCACAATATTTTTGTTATCCATTGCATCACTTTACTTTGCCCTGAACGCACAGTTTCTTGGATCCATTCAGATAATTGTTTACGTTGGTGCGGTTATTACATTGCTTCTATTCACAATAATGCTTACAAGGGGTGAGGAAGTTGAAGGGTAGTTATGCAATAATAATCACTGCCCTTTTCTTCATTCTAGTTGCAATATTCCTTGTGAATTATGTGAGCACAGTGTCAGGAATAAATCTTGTTGGTGGAAATGAAATGCTTGGCTATGTGGGTACAATGATGATAAATAATTATTATACAATACTTGAAATAATGGCAATACTGTTATTTGGATCACTCATTGGATCCTTTTACATTTCCGGAAAGGAGGAATGAAAATGCCAGAGGATTTCATTCTCATTCTATTCCTCAGTCTTGCATTCTTCAGTGCTGGGCTTTATGGAATTCTTACATCAAGAGGGGGAATAAGGCTCATAATAAGTGTTGAAATATTGATTAACAGCGCAAATCTAAACATTGTGGCATATGCACTATCAAATGTTCAGAGTGCTGCACAGGGTGTATTTTTTGTTCTGTTGTCAATTGTTATAGCTGCGGCAGAATCGGCTGTTGGCTTTGCAATACTAGTTGCTCTTTACAGGGTAACAAAGGGTGTTGAGCTTTCTTCATTGAAGGATCTGAGGTGGTAAGCAATGGAAATGGTTGAAATTGCAGGAATTTTGATATTTCTTTTACCCCTAATTGGTTTCCCTCTAATCCTACTTACGGGTAAGTTCAGTGAAAAATTGAGAAAATATACAGGAGTGGTGGCAACATCAATCATTTTCATTTCATTCCTTCTTTCCTATTATGTTTATTTAAATGTACCGGGTAAGGCTGTATTTTCATATCCCTGGTTTTACAACTTCACCTGGGGTATCTATCTCGATCCCCTATCCATATCCATGGCATTGATGGTTTCAGGTGTATCCTTCCTTATACATATGTTCGCCATTGGTTACATGGGAAGGGATCCAAACAAACATGTTTATTTTTCGGAAACATCTTTGTTCACCGGCGGTATGCTCGGTGTTGTTTTAAGCTCAAACTTTGTGATGTTTTTCCTCTTCTGGGAGCTTGTGGGTTTATGTTCAATGCTTTTGATAGGATTCTGGTGGCATAAACCAAATGCGGCATCGGCAGCCAAAAAAGCATTCATTGTTACAAGGGTAGGGGACATGATGCTTATTCTGGGACTGGCAATACTCTTCTGGTCACTTTATAATCAAAGCGATCCATTGTCAATTTCAACAATTGTTCAGAATGCGGGTTCTATAAGTAAAATAAACCTTGCCATTGCAACGGTCCTTATACTGGGTGGAGCAGCCGGTAAATCGGCACAGTTCCCTCTTCATGTATGGATACCGGATGCCATGGAGGGACCAACAACAGTATCCGCTTTAATACATGCTGCAACAATGGTTACCGCAGGAATCTATCTTGTTGCCAGACTTTTCCCAATATATATGATTGCAATACCTTCGGTTGGATACATTGTCCTTTATATGGGCGCAGTTACGCTCTTCATTGCAGGCACTCTGGGCATGGTGATGAACGATATAAAAAGAATACTGGCGTATTCAACAATAAGCCAGCTTGGTTATATGCTCACAGCACTTGGTTTGGGTGCTGTTATACAGGAATACACCGTTGGAATTAGCATATACCATTTAATTGTGCATTCATTCCTTAAAGCTTTATTATTCCTTTCAGCAGGAGCGATCCTTTATTCTCTCCTTGACATTAGGGATATAAGGAAAATGGGTGGATTGTGGAAGAAAATGCCTATTACCATCACAGCCATGTTCATAGGATCCCTAACTCTTGTTGGCTTTCCACCAACAGCTGGTTATTTCAGCAAGGATGAAATTGTATCCCTTGCATATTATCTATATCAGAACACTGGAAACATAATACCCTGGATAATTCTTGTTCTGGGTGTTCTTCTTACAACAATTTATACATTCAGAATGTTCTTCGTTGTTGCTCTAGGTAAGCCAAATAGTTACGCTGCGGAGCATGCAAGGGATCCACCTTGGGTTATGATTGTTCCTCTCATTGTTCTTTCAATCCTTTCACTAATATATGGAATATTCCAGGAATCATTCTATTCATACGTTGGTTCATTTTCATTTTCATTGAACAAT
>JAVRLI010000032.1:0-9722 GCA_031961525.1 Thermoplasmatota archaeon
TCCTCTACCCTTTTAACCAGAAGTACTGAGTCATTTTTTAAAATAACTCCAACTGCTGCATATTTTTCATTTTCCTTGGGAGTGATAATCTCAATTTTAAGCAAATTTTTCAATTTTTCAATTTCCATTATGATAATAGAAAAAACAAAAAATAAATAAAATTTACCGTCTCAAATAACTTTAACTATGAAAAATACTTATTCAAGATATATGGATCATATGTTAAAGGAGATCCATGAAGAACCTGAGGTTATAATGAGAACACATTCATCAATAAATGAAAATATTGATGAACTTATCAGCATTATGAAAAATAAAAAGAATATTTTTGTTATAGGTGATGGATCCAGTTACCACGCATCACTTGTTTTTTCATATCTTTTAAAAAAGTACTTCAACACTTACAGCTTTCCTGCCTCCGAACTTAAATACCATACTCCATCCAATGCAAGAGATGATTTGTTGATAATTTTCAGCCAGTCAGGTGAAAACAGGGATGCAATAATGGCATTCAAGATCTGGAAAAATAAAAAAGGTAATATTGTTTCAATAACAAACAATGATAAGAGTTATCTGTATGAAAATTCAGATTTTTCAATATACTTAAATGCGGGAAAAGAAATTGCAATACCCGCCACAAAATCATACATTTCACAGTTATATGCATCAACACTTCTATATTATCATTATCTCGGTAAAAATTCAAAATATTTTCCTACAAAAGTTTCTCCCGCAATAAAAAAGGTCTTTGATGATGAAACAAAAATAAAGGAGATATCAAATTCCATTCGGAACAAAATTGTTCTTCTTGGCTCTTACTTTCTTTATATAACTGCCATGGAAGGATCATTGAAAATAACAGAATGCTCTTCCAGATTGTCCTCTTTCTATTATTTGAGAGAATATTTCCATGGCCCCATACAATCCGTTGATAAAGATACAACTATAATTGTTCTTGGAGGTTATGATCATAAATTGGAAAAAAGAATTGTGAAAAAATTAAAGGATTACGGTGCACAGGTATTCTATTTTTCATTTTACATGGATGGTGATATTTATTTAGGAAATGTTAAAAAATTCATATATCCCATAGTATCCATTATACCGATTCAACTTTTAGCCTATTACATCGCTAAAAATAATGGTATTAATCCGGACAAACCAGATAAACTAAAGAAAGTTTTTAAATAAGTTATAAATTTGAAGTTGCAGGTTAAAAAACATGACAAAATTACCACAGTCAAAAAATATTTTAAGATCTTGGGCAGATTGGTTTTATAATTCCTGTCTTTTTTATATCAAGTTAACTTTTTGGATTCCACTGCCCAAAAACAGGAAAAATTATTCTTGAACCCTTCTATGTTGGTATAGCTTATTTGCCTTAATTCAGGCAATCGCAAACCAATTTATAGGTCACTGGAGAGATAACCTAAATAAAAAATTTGAAAGAAAACAATTTATTTTTGGTTGTACAATTCCACCAGCCCTTTCTTTCATATCCCATATGGTTTCGATTGAGAATTCAAATGATCATTAAAAACCTTCTATTTTTTATTTAAAATTTTTGAATAGGAAAATTAGACATGCTATGAGATTTGGTCTATATGAAGTAAACTATAAAAGTAAAGAAAGAAAAAAGAAAATCCCCCGAAACTTTTGCTAATATATGTAAAAGTGATGACCTTGACAAGTGATGATAATAGTAAATTAAAGATCATGCAATCCGCAGAATGATTATTAGAGTTTACAAAAATACGGCGAGAAAGTCTCGCTTTTCAAAGTGGGGATGGATCGCCGAAATGTTTATTAAGGAATTTTGTATATAATAAATCAGAGCGTAGAGCTCTCTCGTCGGGACACGGCGAGTATAGGGGTGAAATGGTTGTGATAGCCAAAACAACCTATACCCTGAACCTTCGCATTTAAATGCGAAGAGTATGTCAGTGATGAATAATATCTTTTTTTGTTTCTATATAATTTTTATTTTCTCAACATAATTTTAGAAATATTTTTATACTTTTGAAATATTTTTTTTTACGAATGAGCAAAGATGGATATAAATGGCTGGTTGTTGCAATTATGTCTGCTGTTATTATGGTACAGGCCGCAGATACATATATTGTTTCTGCAGTCACTCCGGAATTAATTATGGAATTCAATGTAAGTGATGCCGTTCTCGGAATTCTTTTCACTGGAGCACTGATAATAGGAGCTGTTCTTTACCCTGTTTGGGGTTATTTTTATGACAAATACTCCAGAAAGTTTCTTACTTCCTTGCTTGCTTTGATCCTAGGAGCAACAACATGGATAAATGCTATGTCTAAAACTTTTGGGCAATTTTTTATTACTAGGTTGATCACTGGGATTGGTTATCCAACACCTTCTGGCGCATACACCCTTACAGCGGATTACTTTCCTCCAAAAAGCAGGGGAAAGGCAATGGGACTTATAAATGCAGCCAGCCCAATAGGTTATATCCTTGGAATTTTTATTGCTCTTAGTCTATTGGGTGCCGGACTTAACTGGAGATATTCTTTCTATGTTACCGCTGCAATTAGCCTTGCAATTGGAGCCATGATTTATTTTCTAGTAAAAGAGGTGCCTAGAGGGGCTTCCGAACCTGAACTTGAGGGAAAACTTACTTCTGATATTTATAAGGTAAAACTTTCCGACCTGCGGAAGATTTTAAAAAACAAGTCTCTTCTTTTACTCTATATACAAGGTTTCTTTGGAAACTTCCCGTGGACAATTATTAGTTTCTGGATAATCACATATATGGCAATGGATATGAAATTACCAGATTCTACAATAATGATAGTGATGCTGGTATTTATTATTTCAATGGTGTTTGGTAATGTAGTCTCTGGATACCTGAGCGATTTTTTATTCAGGAGAATTATTAGTGGGAGAGCTATTTTGGGAGCAGTGGTTGTTTTCCTATCTGCTATTCTGATTTATCTAATGATGTACTCCCCCACATTTGAAGAGTTTTTCATTTTTGGCATTATTACTGCGTTTGAAATTCCAATGGCTGGACCTAGTGTTAACGCTATAGTAATGGATGTTACAGAACCAGAACTTAGAGGAAGTGCAACCGCTTACCTTAATTTCTTTGGTAGTATCGGAAGTTCTCTTGGTCCAGGGCTAGCAGGAATTGTTGCTACTGTTGTTTCGTTGCAATTTGCAATCACATTTATCAGTTCAATTACATGGATAATTTGTGGAATTATATTTACTACTTTGATTTTTGTTATACCAAAGGATATCAAAAATCTCAGAGAACTTATGAGAATCAGAGGGGAACAGCTTGAACTAACTAAGAAAGAATAGGCTAATACATAGATAAATAAAAACATTGAAAATGTCAGCAATGAACCTATATTTTATAAGCTATTATCAAAATACTACTTTGAAACTCATGGTTAAAAATGGATGGAATAACCATATTAGATTATCTTTCATTAAACCGAGCAGATACACTTTTCATTTCTTCGAAAATTTATTAGTTATTTCTGACATACTTCCTTCATTAAAATACAAATGTTTTTGATGTAGTTTTTTAAAAACCGTTTCACGCATTTACGTAGTGAGTTAATCTAAATTTTTCATCCTTTAATGTAATTGCTTTAAAAAATGAGGCTTTATTTCCTTATTTTATGTAAGATTCCTCACCTCCACAGTTTTAAAATTCTATTAAGCTGTTATCCCCAAAATAAACATGGAAATACTATTGAATAAAAATATTTAAATAAATATTAGTGATGTTCTAATAGGGATTTGCATGCCATTAAGGATTGCTGTTTTGGGTGCTGGCAGTCTATTTTGGAGTTCCAGTTTAATCCATGATCTCCTATCTACTCCTGAAATGAATGAAAGTACTGTAGTTCTTATGGATATTGACAAAAAACGTCTTGAAGCAATTTATCGCTTTGCAAAAAAATATTCTTCTGAGGTTAAGAGGAATATCAACTTTCAGAAAACTATTGATCGTAAAGAAGCTATAAAAGATTCCGATTTTGTAATTAACGTAGCCATGAGTGGAGGACATCAGTACTATGAAAGAATGAGAATGATTTCTGAGAAGCATGGATATTTCAGAGGAATTAATAGCGTTGAATGGAACATGGTTTCTGACTACCATACCATTTGGGGATATTATCAGTTTAAACTTGCGTTGACCATTGCACAGGATGTTGAAGAGCTGAGTCCAAATGCTTGGCTTTTACAGATTTCAAACCCGGTTTTAGAGTTGACAACGCTGATTGGTAGAATGACAAAAGTGAAGGTGATAGGTATTTGTCACGGTCATTTGGATTACAAAGACATAGTTGGAGCTTTGGGATTCAACGAGAGAGAGATAACTGTTGAGTCCATTGGGCTCAACCACACCATCTGGATGACCAAATTCAGGAAAGGTAAGGAAGATATGTATCCTTTATTTAAAGAATGGATTGATAAAACATACCCATCCTTTTATAAAGTATGGTATATGACTTCAAAATCCAATCCTTTATCAGTACAGATGTCCCCTGCAATGGTTGATATGTTCAACATTTATGGCCTTGTTCCCGTAGGTGATACAGTCCGAAGCGGAACTTGGAAATATCATAGAAACTTGAAAACGAAAAAAAAGTGGTATGGAGCCCTAGGAGGTTTTGATTCCCCTGAAGGTTGGAAATTTTATTTAGATATGGAAAAGAGAAATATGAAGATGATTATGAACGCATTGGAAGATCCAAATATTCAGCTTTCAAGCTTCTTCCCATCCGGAATGAGCAATGAGCCTGTGGTTCCAATCATAAACTCTTTAGCCAATGATTTAAAAAGTTTACAACAGGTAAATATGTTGAACGATGGCGTGATTGATAGTATCCCTTATAATGTGGCAGTTGAAACTCCAGCAATAGTTGACGCAAAAGGGGTGCACAGAGAGAATGGTTACAGGCTTCCAACTAAAATAGTTAATTTTTCAATTAAACCTAGGATACAGAGAATGGAGTGGGCATTGGAAGCTTTTCTTGAAGGAGGAAAAGAAATACTGTTTGAATGGTTGGTCAATGATCCACGCACTAGGACAGATAAACAAGCTGAAAGAGTGATAGACGCATTGCTCTCAATGAAAGAAAATAAATCAATGGCAAAACACTTTAGGTAATCTTCACCTTAAACTCTGAGACAAAGGTGGTCCAAAGGGGCCAGTTTACTTTTATCTCAATCCTGATTTTGTGAGTTCCTTTTTCAATTGACTTGTTTAGTTCTGACCTCAGAGTTATAACATCTCCATAGAGGATGTCAAGGTCCATTTTATCACTGATCTTGACAAAATCTCCTCCCTTCACACTAATTGAAGTACAATTAGTTATATCCTGATCATCTAAAAATATTGAGGGCGATACGTTAACTTTTCCAGAACCTTCTGTGTTCTGGATTTTAAATTCTATCACCTTCCCGTCAATTTTTTTGAAACTATTTTTAAGGTATTGAACAGGCATATGTTTCTATTTTTGTTATTTCTTAAAAATATATAAAATTTTAGTTGAAATAACTATGCATGGTGCCGTGAAATCTTTGACTCCTATGAAAAAAAGTTCTTTTGTGAAATTAAATATATTATTTCCCTTAATTATTTTTATGGTCTTCTGAATCTTCATGTGCGTATCCGCTGCTCTTTCTGCTTCTTTTGCTTTTTCCTCCATTGTTCTTATTTTTCCTTTCTGTTAGTGTATCAATGTTGTCTATGAAATCTTCATCTTTTTTAAGCATTATGAATATTTTTTCAAGGAGAATCCTTGCTATGGTCATTATAGCTCTGTTCTTTCCTATTCTCCTTACCAGAGAAAGATATTTGTTTTTCATTTTTTTTGAATATTTTATTACATTATGTGCTGCATTCACCCATTATAAATCTCAAAATTGAATGTCCATATTTGAATATATGTCCTCTTATATCTATTTTCTGATTGTATAAAATGGATTTTAAGAAACTTTATTGTAGTAGGAATCTTTGAATGTGCTGTTTACACAAAATTTGTATGCTATTCAAAATTTGGAAAAGTGTCTATGTTAAGAGTAAAAATTGGAAAAATTATTATAAAGTATAAAAATAAATAAGAGATTTATAAAATATTTATAATTATGGGATGATTAAATTGAACATGCGGAGAATCTGTATAATGAAGTAAAAATTATATAGTAAAAAACGATCCAATATAATATGAAATATAATTTTCCTAAAGATTTTCTTTGGGGTACTGCAATATCAGCTTTTCAGACAGAAATGGGTGTGAGTGAAGAAAGTGTTGTGAAAAATACGGACTGGTACGTTTGGACTCACGATAAAAATAATATTGAGAATGGAGTGGTTAGCGGTGATTTTCCCGAGAATGGGGATGGTTTCTGGGATCTTTATGAAAAAGATCTTTATCTTGCAAAGTCAATGAATAACAATGCAATAAGGCTGAGCATTGAATGGGCAAGAATTCTTCCAGAATCAACTAAAAGTATACATGCAAACGTTAAAATGAACAATGATGAAATAATTTCCGTTACCCTGGAAAATAAGGAAATCAAAGATCTAAGGAATATGGTGAATCAAGAAGCCGTTGACCATTACATAAAAATATTAAAATATGCAAATGATCTCGGTTTGAAAATATTTTTAACACTTTATCACTGGCCCCTTCCTATTTGGTTGCATGATCCAATAGCGTGCAGGGATAATATAGAAAAGTGCTCAAAAAAAGGATGGCTTGATAAGGATACGATTATAGAGTTCGGCAAATATTCATTAATTGCGGGTGAATTATTCTCAAAATATGTTGATGTCTGGGAAACAATAAATGAGCCTGATATAATTGCATTGGAAGGTTATCTTCTTGGACCAATATCCGGCTTCCCTCCTGGCATTTCAGATCTTAAAAAAATGATTGAAGTTCAGAAAAATTTGGTTTTTGCAAATAGTGTTTCATACGAAAATTTAAAAAAGGCTGATGGAAAAAAGGAGGTGGGTGTGGGAATAGCCCCAACATACGTTGAGGCTGCAAAAGATGATCCTTTGGATAGAAGGGCAGCATTTTATCTCAATTATTTCAAAAATGAATGGTTTCTGAATGCAGCAGTTTATGGATTTTTCGATATGGATCTTGATCTTATTTATGATATGAAAGTCAGGGAGATAAATGATCCAGATTACATTGGAATAGATTATTATCAGAGAACAAAGGTATCCTATAACAATGTTGAAGGTTTGCCAGAAATATTGAAAATAAATCTGGAACCATGTGAAAACTGTTCAGACTTTATGTGGGACATTTACCCTGAGGGTATAAGAATAGTTTCAAAAAGTATTTTTGAAAAATACCACAAGCCAATATATATCCTTGAGAATGGTATTGCTGATGCAAATGATACAAAAAGATCAAAGTTCCTTTACGATCATGTTTTACAGGTTGGTAAGCTAATAAATGAGGATAAAATTCCCGTCAAAGGTTATTTCCACTGGTCTTTGATTGATAATTATGAATGGGCAAAGGGATATTCCATGAGATTCGGCCTTTACAAGGTTGATTATAAAACAAAAGAGAGAATTCCAACAAAGGCTGTTAATGTCTATAAGAATATCTGTGAGAGTGGTGAGCTTGATGATTCTGGATATGGAGAAGAAAAGTTTGCTTGAGAATGCAAATAGAATTATGCTTTTCTCCACATCCCGATGATACAGAAATAATTGCGCGAGAATATTTATCAAAAATGAGAAGTGAGGGTTCGGTTGTGAAATTGATTGTTCTTACGGATGGAAGAAAGGGAAACAAAAAAACTGTCTGAGGAAGGGATAAAAGAAATTAGGTACAAAGAACAGTTAGATGCCTCAAGGATCCAGGATGTTGAAATTGAGTTTTTGAATTTTGAGGATCCTAACCTACCCAATCCTGAAGATCTTAGAGATATTCTTTTTACCTGAACTAAGATTATTTAGTCCAAATGTGGTTGTTACAATTGATCCTTTTCTCAAATATGAAGTTCACCGGATCATATAAAAACCAGTCTCAGTGTATAGCAGGGAGTTCTTTTTTCCTGGTAAATGTGGGTGGTACAGTAAAAAGTAAGGAGCCTGTTGCTGCTCTTGGAGCAACGGATGAACCAAATGTTATTGTAAACATTGATGATTTTATGGACAAAAAATTAAAGCTGTAAAAGCCCATAAATCAAAGGATCTTGATATAAAAAATATTAAGTATTTTTCATCAAAATTCGGAAAAATTGGTGGTTTTAAGTTTGGGAAACCATTCAGTGTTTTGTATAAAAGAGAATTGCATATGAACAATTCAAATGAATGAAAGTGCAATGAAAAATATGAAGGATAATGCATATGCCACAAATAACTCAAATACCAGACTGAAAAATGTTAATTTTAAGCTCTTTGTTTCAGAAAACATGGCATAGAATGTTGCCACGCATGGTGTATAGAGCATGACAAAAACAATCAATGCCATGGATTGTGCAATTGAGAGATGAAGAGCACCTAAAGCAATAACTGGATAGGATGTACCGAAGGCAATGGCAAGTGTTTCAATGAAAACCTCTTTGGCAAAGAATCCTGTTAAAAGAGAAAGACCTATCTCCCATTTATTTAAGCCCATGGGAGCAAAAAGCATTGAAATAAAGTTTCCAACATAATAACCAAATGAATTTATTGGTTCTGATACATATCCACCCATTCCAACATGCATAAGGATCCATATAACAATACTGAATGGAAAAATTACAGCTCCTGCCTTTGTTATAAAACTCTTGCTTCTTTCCCAAGCGGTCCAGCCAATTACCCTTAAACTTGGCACATGGTAAGGTGGTAACTCAAGCAAAAGTTCCTGTGATTCTGACTTTAAAACATTTTTTGAAAATACCCTTGAAACAACAAGGAAAAGAATTATTGAAAGAAGGTAAATAAAAACCGTAACAAATGTTTGCATTAAAACTGAAACAAACAGAGCTGTTATTAAAAATAATAAAACTATCAACCTTGCCTGACACATGATGAATGGGAGAGCCAGGGAAACAGCAATCCTTTCCTTATCGTTCTCAAGAATTCTTGTTGATAATACAGCCGGAACATTGCATGCAAAACCTATTGTCATTGGAAAGGCTGATTTACCTGAAATACCAAACCTTTGAAATGTTCTGTTGAATATTACAGCGATCCTTGCCATTATTCCACTGTCCTCAAGTGCTGCCATTATTATGTTCACTGTGAAAACAAGAGGGAGAAAACTTAAAACTGCACCAACACCAGCAATAATTCCATCAACAGTCAATGAATTTACCCATTCCGGATAATTATAGAGAGTAAAAAGGGATGATATAAAATCTGAAAGCATTGTGAAGCCGGTGGATAAAAGACCTCCAAGGCTGTATGCTTCTATTTCATCTGCCAGATCATTTAGGCCAAAAGATCTGAATATTAAATTAAGAGGAAAACCGGAATTTATTGTGAATGCAAAAAACATTATAAATAGAAGGGTAAGAATAGAAATTAAGGCTCCAATTCCAGCATTCTTCAACAATATTGAATCAATTTTATCCTCAAAGCTTTTCTCTGCCACCTTAACCTCAACAGTTGTCTTTTTAATAATATCCTCAACAATCTTGTACCTTTCCATGGTTATTATTTCGTTTGGAGGAAAACCGAACTCTTTTTCAATATCCTCCTTTATTTTTTCAATTTT
>JAVRLI010000033.1:0-9611 GCA_031961525.1 Thermoplasmatota archaeon
AAAGAATGCAATGAGATCAAGAATCCATCTCGGCAATTTCATTAAATATCTGTATGAAACAAGTGCAAATGCAATTAGAACAGCTATCCCTGTTATGGCACCGAATATTGCATATGTTGGTGAAAACGCACCTGATGCAGCTATTATTAATGTTGCCTCTGTTCCTTCAACAAGGGTTGCAAGAAACATTGGTGTTATGTTTACCCTGTTGTATTCGTTCTTTACACTTTTTTCAACAATTTCCTCACTTTCCTTTTTCATTTTTAATTCAAAGTTCCTTCCCCTGAATTTATACTTGTAAAATCCGCGCCCAAACCTGTAGGAAAAGTATAGAAGGATTATTCCTGCAGCAATTGAAACATAATCCTGTGGGAACATTAGAAATAGGTTCTGAAGGATAAGGTATAGAATGAGTATTACAATTACACCAAGGGATACACCCGTCAACACATTCTTTTTTCCGAGCTTTTGAAAGGTTGTTAGTGCTATGATTGTTACTTCGCTACCTTCAATCAGTATTGCCTTAAAGGATGCCAGGAATGATAGTATGATGAATGTTGTGCTTAACATTAATTCTTTCAATTATTCATAATATAAGAATGTTTGCACCATACTTTATTTTTAAAACATTGATTAGATAATTCGCCCATGATAGTTTTTTTATTTTTATTTCAAGATTCTTTCCCTTTCTTTCATTGGGATGATAAAAATCGAACTTTGTAAGTATTATTTTTTTTGCATTGAAATGGTGCGCAAGGAAGACGCATCTGTCACCATCAGTGAACCCTCCAAAATTGTAAACGTTCCATAGAGGTTTGTTCTGTGTTGTTCCAAAAATGTTTTTTAGATTCCTGACAATTTCAAGCTTTTCCATATTGTCACCATGCGCATGAATACCTATTATGGATCCGGCATCAGAAACACCGTAGATTATTTCCTTTTTTGCATCCAGATCGGTGAGAACAATATGTGGAACAATACCATATTCCATAAGAAATCCGGCTGCATCGTCCGCAGCAATTATTACTCTATTATTTATAATTGATTTCTGAAAAGGGGAATATGGTGCATCGCCCACAACAACTACTTCCCTTTTTTCAATCATATTTTGAATAATTTCTTTTCTAATATAATTATTTCCAATAATTGTTGAAAGCATTGTTGATGAAAGATAATCTTTATCAGGATCAAAGTGAAAATCTCTAACTATTTTTTTGTAATAGAAAACCCATTCATTGTAGTTCATTTTTTTCTTCCTCTGCGAAAACGTATTTTCTGATAACCGCGGAGAATATTGAAAGTATTATACCAAGGGAAATTATTATGTAAGCTGGAATTGTATATGCATCGCTTAAGTAACTTAAGAGAACCCTGATGTATAGAATGGATCCATATATCAAAATTCCAAGCCCTATTATAAGAACAATTGCTGTCCAGAATCCTTTAGAAAGTTCGCGTTTATGGAACCATTTGTCAAAAAGAAGACCAGATTCCCTAACAACAATAGCTCCAATCACCCAAAAATCAATGTTTTGTAAAAATATACCTATTTTGGGTCCAATTTCTGAAACAACCTGTGTTGAGTTGTATGAGTTTATTATTCCAAATATTATTATCAGTATTGCAAGTGCATCCGATGTAATTGATATTTTTGCCTCAGCAAATGCCTTTCTGAACCTTGCATATGTGTTTGTTATTTTTGTACCAACTCTGTATGCCCTGAGAAGGAAATAAAAACCAAGGGTAAGAAGAACAAATGAAAAACCAAATGTGGCAGGATCAGGTAAATATGTGTTTGGATAGAAATACTTCCATATAAGAATGATAAAGACAGAGATGCTGAAGGCTAGAAATATAAGTGCAATGGGAATCATTATTTTTTTTGCAATCTTTTCATCCCTTAATGCCTTCACAAGAATATAGTAGGATGATTCAAGACCCTTGCTCTGTCTGACTATAATTCTTTTAACATGTATAACAGGTACAAGTGATGTTATTATTGGTAAAACAAATTCATCCTCCTCACCATCGCTAACAAGGATTGCGTTCTCAGGTCTTATTTTTCTTATAACATCCCTGAGCTGCTCCTCAATTATTCTATCACTTTTAAGACCAACAGAAACGTCACCTGTTAGCGTAACAATTTCTACATCCTGCCCCTCCTTCTTTAATGAATCATAAAGTGAAATAGCACCAAAAATTGCGTTTGAATCAGAATCCTCTGGATCTGCGAGTGCAAGAAGATTTGCTGTCTTTAAATTTTCATCCCTTCCAATAACAGGTCCTTTTATTCCCGTTTTTCTTCCAACATCGTCATCTCTGTCAACACAAAGAACAATAGTAACCATTTACATATAAATGTAAATGTTATGTTATTTTAAATTTTTTGTAATAAAAATGAAAATAACCAAAAAGTATAAGTATAATAATTACATTTGAAGAAATACACAAAAGGAGGTCTTGAATATGCCTGAAGTAGCAAAAAAGACAGATGAAAACGTTGTGTATGTGGGAAAGAAACCAACAATGAACTATGTTCTGGCTGTGGTGACCCAGTTCAACAATGGAGCAAAGTCTGTTGTTTTGAAGGCCAGAGGGAAATCAATAAACAAGGCTGTGGACATCGAGGAAATCGTTAGGAACAGGTTCATAACAGAGCTGAAGTACGAGGTCACACTTGGAACTGAAAAAATAACATCTGAAAACAGAGAGAGCAATGTTTCCTCTATAGAAATCACTCTTAAAAAGTGAGGGTTTTTCCCTCCCAATTTTTTGATTTTCCAATGGTAAAGTTTTTATTCTGAATTTTTTTTCGCTTTTTTATGAAAAAGAAACTGTTTGATGTGGAAATTGTGAAAGAGGGAGATACGTTCATTGCAAGGATAATCATGCCTGATGGTGAAATGTCATCAATAGAGAGCGAAAGCCTTGAGGAACTTCTTGACCATCTTACAACCGAAATAACGGACAGGTTCTCTTAAAATGAAAGACATAGTTGATCTTGTCAGGAAACATAATAAATACAGAAGTGAATCAATAAATCTTCTACCAAGCGAAAATATATTGAGTAAAAAGGTAAGGTATATTCTTTCATCTGATCTAGCTTCAAGGTATTCACTTGAAATAGAGGAATCCGTTCATGGCAGTACGGCAAAAAATGCCTACGGTGGAACAAGGTACTTTGATGAAATTCTTCATGAGGGAGAAAAAATAGCAAGGGAAATTTTTAATGTTAAGTTTGCTGAAATAAGGCCTCTTTCAGGTCACATTGCCGCAATGATTGCTCTTTTGTCTGTTACGAAAAAGGGAGATAAAATAATGGCAATAGATCCTCAATATGGAGGATACGATGGTTATTCAAAGAATTATCTACCTGAAATGTTTTCACTTGATTACAATCCAATCCCCTTCAATTCAAAGGAATGGAACATAGATCTTAGAAATTTTGAAAAAGATATTAAGAGAATAAAACCAAGTACGGTAATACTTGGTGCAAGCTATATTCTATTTCCCTACGATCTGAAAAGAATAAGGGAAATGGTTGATGAGGTTAATGGAACTTTAATATACGATGCATCCCATGTTATGGGTCTTATAGCGGGGAATGAATTCCAGAAGGATATTTTCAAATATTCACATGTTGTTTATGGATCCACACACAAAAGCTTTTTTGGTCCCCAGGGTGGAATTTTATTAACCAATGATGAAATATTGTTTGAGAAAATAAGAAAAAATGTTGTATGGAGAACAATGGATAATTATCATCTTAACAGACTTGCTGCACTGGTTCAATCAATGGTTGAAATGAAAGATTTTGGAAAGGAATATGCTTTTAATGTGATAAAAAATGCAAAGAAACTGGCAGAATTACTACATGAAAAAAATTTTGGAATAAAGAAATTCAATGGAAGGTTTACAGAATCTCATCAGATTTTTATAGAGAACAAAAATGCATGTATGAAGCTTGAGGAATCGAATATAATAATTGACTGTGTTGGTAGAATGGGTACAAACGAAATAACAAGGATAGGAATGGTTGAAAAGGATATGGAAAAACTCTCAGATCTGATCGTTAACGCCATGAAAATTAAAGTGAAAAAGGAGGTAATAGAATTCAGAAAAAGATTTGAGATAAAATATTGTTAGTTGTTTGAGAATATTTTTTCTATTATGTAATCCGGGGAAAATTTCACAATATCATCATAACCCTGACCGGTTGTAAGATAAATGATAGGTTTTTTCAATTCATAGGCAAGGCTTATGGCAGAACCACCCTTCGCATCCGCGTCAATTTTGCATAGGATTATTGCATCAAAACCCACTTCACTGTCGAATGTTTTTGCCTGGTTTATTATATCATTACCGTACAAAGAATCACCAACAAATATTGTTAGATTGGGTTTCGCCACCCTTTTTATTTTTTTCATTTCCTCCATTAAATTCCTGTTTGTTTGCATTCTTCCAGCGGTATCAATAAGAACAATATGCTTACCCTTTGATTTTGCGTGTGCAATGGCATCATATGCAACACTTGCAGGATCACTGCCTGGCTGATGCTTTATGAATGTTGATCCCAGGTTCTTTGCATGGTATTCCAACTGTTCTATCGCCCCTGCTCTGAATGTATCTGATGCGGCTATAACTACAGAAAATCCATTGTCCTGAAGCAGTTTGGCAATCTTTGCTATTGTTGTTGTTTTTCCAGATCCATTAATTCCAAGGAACATAATAACATAGGGCTTTTGTGAATTTTTTATTATTTCAAGAAGATCCATTGATGGAACATTCAGAATATTTTTTAAAGTTTCTTTGAAAACAGAATCCAGAGCGGAATCAATATCAACACCAACCCTAATTTTTTTATTTTCAAGATTTTTCTTTAACTCAGACCTTATTGATTCAGCAACATCGTATGCCACATCCGCCTCAAGAAGTGAAAGTTCAAACTCATCAAGAAGTTCATCAAGCCTTTTTTCATTGATCTTCTTTCCAATACCTTCTGTGAAAAGTGATTCACCCACATCCTCCTTGACCTTTTTCTTGAATATCTGGAACTTTTCCCTAAGGCCCTTGAACATTGCCCTTTCCCTTTAAAGAATTATAGATTTCCTCAACCTTTTTTTCAATCATTGCATACTGACTTGATGCACTGTTTGTCTCATCAATTAACCTTTTTTCAGCATTGTTGAAATCCTTAATCCTTTCATCAATTATGCTTATTGCCTTTGATATATCACTCTCGAGTATTATGTTTGAACCTAAAGGTATTAATGCTCTTTTCTTATCACTAACATTACAGTAAATGAATGTATCAGCACCGATGTTCACAAGTATTTCATTCTGATCGATTGTCAAGTAAGATTCAAGTGTTTTTCTAGCATTCTCATATTCTTCTCTCTTTTCCCTTATCAACTGTATCTGTGCTGTAAGGTTCTCAATATGTTTTTTCAGAAGATCCGCAGTTGCCAGAAGATCCTCAATACTTACCTCATTCTCCATGTTTTTCACCAAACTTTCTGTATTTGAACCTTGCTCTAAAATCTCTTGCTTCTTCGAATGGTATTGAACTTGCATCCTCAACCTTTATTTCTCTCCTCTTTTTTCCATAGTAACTTCCTAGGAGAGAATAATACTGATCTATTGCCTCTTCCTTATTTTTTGCCGCAATTTCCTTGGTAAATGGAAACCATCTATTTCCGAATTTATAGGATCCAACGACCCTATAAATTTTCATATCTCATTACCTCCCTGGAATTTTTTCTTTGAGATTTTAAGAGCATCTATGACAGGCATAGGCTCTCCGGATAAAAAGTTTATCAATGCTCCTCCACCAACACTCACATGTGTGAAATTCCTGTTAAGGTTAAGTTTTGCAATAACAGATATTGTATGCCCTCCTCCTGCCACCTTGAATGAATCAAGCCTTCCTACATAATTGAATAATTCCACTGTTCCAATGGCAAATTCATCCTTCTCATAAACTCCGAGTGGACCGTTCAGAATTATGGCCTTTGCATCCTTCAGTATTTCTTCATATTTTTTTATTGTTTCCATGCCGATATCCATTATCTGATATTCTGTTGGCAATTCTTCCATGGATATTTCAAATCTTTTATTCTCTCTGTTTATGGCAAAATCCACAGGCAGTTCAATTTTATCCCCGTACTTTTCTATCAACTCTTTTGATATTTTAAGTGATGAATCGTAATCATCAAGTTCCTTTTCAAGGAATGCTCTGTTTACTTCACCAATATTTATGCCCTTTGCAACGCAAAATAAATTTGAAACAAGACCACCGGTAAGTATCTTATCAACAATGTTTTTTTCCAGGAAATTTTTTGCAACCTTAATAGAATCGTCAACCTTTGCGCCTGCAAGAACAGCCATTTTTGGCCTTATTTCTTCACTCAAAAATCTTGAAAGCATTGTTATTTCCCTGTCCATCAGAACACCCGCAACATTTGGAAGATCTTCAGCAAAGCCAACAAGGGTTGTCTGGGGTCTGTGAACAGCAGCGAATGCATCGTTAATAAAGTAATCAAAAAGGGGTGCAAGCTTTTTAACAATGTGTGATTTTCTCTGCACAGATATTGGTTCATCCGCAAGAACCACATCTTCAGAATAGAACCTTGTGTTTTCAAGTAAAATTATATCTCCATCTTTCATATTTTTAATTTTTTCTATAACGAATGATTCAAAAAGACCATCTACATATTCCACATTTCTGTTTAAAAGCCTTGATAAAACAACTGCATGATTCTTTGTTGTTGTGAAATCTTTCTTTCCTGGTCTTGATTGATGTGCCAATATCACAACCTTTGACTGTGATAACCTTCTCAATGTATCAAGGTGTGCAACGAACCTGGATGTGTCAAGGATTTCACCTGTCTCCGTGTTCACAGGAGAGTTGAGATCTAGTCTGACAAGAACTCGTTTCCCCCTAAAATCAAAATCATCCATGGTGAAATAGTCCTTCATCAAAATAGTATATTGCAATTATAAATATAGTATTTTTCTTTTTCATAGTGCTTATTAAAAAAGAGGAAGATCACAAAATTTTATATTTATCTTTGACTTTCGCATAACAGGTGGTTTATAGATGGCTATTGATATGGCTTCAGCTATATATGCTCTTGCGGCTGCTGTTTCAATGGCAGGAGGTCTTATTGGCACAGGTATTGCTCAGCATGGAATTGGCGCAGCAGGGATGGGAGTTGTTGCAGAAAAGCCAGAAAGAATGGGACAGGTGCTTTTCTTCCTTGTGATTCCAGAAACCCTGTTCATATTCGGTTTTGTCTTTGGTCTTATAATACTCATGCACATACTAGGATGAAAAAATGGCCCTTGAAGAGATCGTAAAGGGAATTTACGAAAAGGCAAAAATTGAAATTGAAAACATTAGGAAAAGGGCTGAAGAGGAATCAAAGGATATAATCGAGAAAGCAAACATTGAATCAAAGAGAATCATACAGGATGCAAAGAAAAACATTGAAAAAGAACTGTTGGAAGAAAAGATGCGAAGAATTTCAGTAAAAAATGTGGAAATGAGAAGAAAGTACATGGATGAGATTGCCGTTATCCTTGATCTTACATTTCAGAGAATAAAAAATGAATTAAAAAAATACAGAAATTCCGATGATTACAGAATGTTTATAAAAAAATCACTGGAGGATGCAGTAAGGGAAATTGGAAGACCTGAAAATGATCTTGTTGTTAGAATTTCACCGGGCGAAAAAGATCTTGTTCATGGAAATTTCCAAACAATTGAAGATCCTTCACTTGAAGAACTGGGTGGAATAGTTGTTGAAACCAAGGATGGTTCAATAAGATCAAACAGATCACTTGAAGAAATACTAAATGAAAAGTCCAGCGAAATTAAATCATCCATATACGAAAAAATTAAGGGGGAAATTTGATTTGCAGGGAATATTTTCATACGCCTATGCAAATGCGAGGGCAAAGGCAATTGAAAGCGATTTAATAAAATATGAAAGGCTCAATTCACTTGTTAGTACAAGGGATCTAAATCAATTCATAAATTCATTGAATGATACGCATTATCGTGAATATTTTTCATATTTTTCAACAAAATATTCGGGCATAAACCTTGTTGAGGTTGCAATAAATTCATACATTGTTAAAATTTCAAAAATTTCCCTCAACATATGTCCAAGGAATGGTCTTGATGCATTAAGGGCCTACATAAGTAAATGGGATGTCCAGAACATAAAAACAATAATATCTTCAAAGGTTCTTGGAAGACCTGTGAAGGAAACTGAAAGTTTCTTAATAAGCGAACATGATCTACCCGCAGGTCTTATAGCAGGTCCTTTGAAACATGAGGACTTTAGATTGATGCTAGAAATGCCCGATGTGGAATCAATAATCAAATTCCTTTTGAAATTCCCCTACGGTAAGGTACTTTATGAAAAACTTGATTCCTACAGAAAAACTGGCGATCCGGGTGAAATGCTAATAGCACTCGATCTATTCTATTATAAAACACTCCAGGAAAAGATAAGGAACGTGAATGGAAATGAAATGCCAATCCTTCATTTAATATCATCACAGATAGACGCAAAAAATATAATGACAATAATTAGGAGCATTGAATCAGGTTTGAATCCAAATGATTTAAGAAATCTTTTGATAGAAGGGGGATCATTAAAGGGTAAAAGATTGGAGGATCTCCTGCACTCGAACAGCGTTGAAGATGTTGTTGAGAAAATAAAAAATATCTATGATCTTACATCGGCACTGAATAAATATAAAAGTGAAAAGGACATAAAGGAGTTTGAGATTGAACTTGAGAAATACATTGTTGAGAGAAACATATCATCATTCAGGTTAGCTTCCCCGGGTCTTTCATCAATCATAGGTTTGTTATTAATGTTTGAAACAGAAAGGGAAAATTTGAGAAAAATCGCATATGGTATATATTATGGTCTGAGTGAAGAAAGAATAAAATCAATGCTTATAAGGGTGGTTTAAAATGGATGAAATATTAAAAATTGTTGTTATAGGTGAAAGAGAACTTGTTACAGGCTATAGACTTATAGGTGTTAATGAATGGTATGAGGTTGATGGAAAGGAAGGTGCAAAAAAGATTATTTCATTTCTTGAAAGAAGGGATGTGGGTATAATAATTGCATCTGATAGTTTAAGGGAATATCTATCACAGAGTGAAAGGGACAGGGTTGATTTAACAACAAAACCTCTTGTTGTTTTTGTCCCTTCACCGAAATTCAAGGGTGAAAAGAGGGAGGAGGCCATCAGGGATCTTGCAAAGAGAATACTTGGTATAGATGTCGGGGTGTGAAAAAATGGGTGTTGTTTATAGGGTATCAGGTCCTGTTGTTCTTGCAAAGGATCTGGAAAATGCAAAGATGTACGACGTTGTTCTTGTTAGTGAAGAGGGATTGATTGGCGAAATAATAAAAATTACAGGAAATACTTCTGTTATACAGGTCTATGAGGATACGAGCGGTGTCAGACCGGGTGAAAAGGTTGTTAACACGGGCAATCCTCTTTCTGTTGAACTTGGTCCAGGTCTTTTGAGGAACATATACGATGGTATACAGAGACCACTTCCAGTTTTGAAGGAAAAATCC
>JAVRLI010000034.1:0-9699 GCA_031961525.1 Thermoplasmatota archaeon
CAATCAATTCAAGAGTTTCATCATAATGCTGTCCATGGTCTATGAAGAGTGCAGGAACCATTTCCATTTTCCTTTCCTTCACAACCTCCCTTACAAGATGAAGAACAACCATGCTGTCCTTTCCTGCACTCCATACAACAAATGGTCTTTTGAATCTGTCAAGTGCATCGTTTATCACAATCTTTGCAATTCCAATCTTGGCGTTGAGTGATAATCCACCTTCCACTCTTTTATTTTCATTTAACATAAGTCCAAAAATACGATTCAATATTTAAATATTTCAAAAATTTTTAAATATTTGTAAATTTATAGTATATTGGATGAGAATAGGCATATGTACTGAAGATTACAAGATCTATCATAGGGTTTCGGAGGAATTGATGAGAAGGGGAGTCGAATTTGTTTATATTAAAGATAAAAAAATACCTGATGATGTATCAATTGTTCTCACAACAGAAAACATTGATTTTGAAAATAGAATTTTTATTGATGATGTTATGGGTGCTGTAAGAAAGGCCATGAGCTACATTTATGGTAAGAAAAGATTCCAGAGAATTGTTATGGGAATAGATCCGGGTATGAGGACAGGTCTTGCTGTTTTTGGTGATGATATTTTCCTTGAAAGTTATGAGTTCATTGAAATCAATGATCTCCTTAAAGCTATAAGGAAAATCGTTGAGGATTACAATCCAGAAAATGTTATCATTAAGGTGGGAAACGGCGATGTTCCCCACAGAAACATGATAATTAATGATCTTTTCAGGGATTTCAAAGTTTTTCTTGTTGATGAAAACAGAACAACGCAGCTGAAAAACAGAAACGTTGAGGCAGCAAAGAAAATTGCATTTTTGAAGGGGAAGGAAATAAAAAGAAGGATGAGAACAAGGATAAGTGATGGTGAAATAAGGGAAATTCAGAGAAAGAGCAGGATTGAAAGTAACAATCTTTTAACAATTTCAAAAAGCCTGGCTTTAAAGGTTTTGAGGGGAGAAATGGATATTAAAAAGGCTATAGAAATACAGAAAGAAAAATGATTTTATCTTTTCCATTTTGGTAATGTTGGCCTCCTTTTGCTCTGACTGAATGTGTAATAGAAGAAGATTGAAATGATCACTATGAATGCAATAACGTACCATACCCATGTGTAATCTGGTGGTTTACCATAGTAGAATTGTATTGTGTATGTTCTGGATCCTGTTGAAAATTCAAGAACGTTTGAATTTATTATAGCCTTTAATGTATGTGTCCCGTTGGATATTATTCCAACATAGTTGTATGTAACATTCACTGTTGAATTTGGAGATATTGATGTAACTGTTACGTTTCCTGCAAAAGATCCATCAAGGTAGAATGTTACATTCACATTCTTTATTGTGTAAGGTGTTGGATTCTTCACCTTTACAATGAATGGTATGGATTTTATGACCTTCACCTGTAAATATGTTATGTTTATTGATGGCTGCGAACCATTAACTATTCCAACAGATTGCACATATATGTATACTGTTCCAGGTACCGTTGGGAATGTTATGTTTACATTGAAAACATTGTTCGTTGATGAATTGAATATTTCATTTATTGGTGATGCACCCGTTAAATTCTCTCCTGCCAGAAGAACATGTATCTGGTATTCATCGAAGTATCCATTCACATATATTTTATAATGGCAGGTTTCACCCGTACCAACAATCGTTGGTCCCTCTATTGTTGCTGAAATACCCCTTGCTTCACTTAAAGGTATGATGAATAAAGAGAAAAGTATCAGGGCTGTTAAAATTCTGGAAATTTTCATTTCCTTTTCCTCCTTGTGAATGTTAAAAAGAGCATAAATCCTGTTATTATCACAACAGTCACTAAAATTACTTCAGTTAAAAAGAGTGAAATGTTTGGAATGACATATGTTACGTTTCCATTGCTGACAGTTCCCTGGATTGGTTGTATGTAAATCATGTTCATTGTGTATTCTGTTGTATATTCCCTGTTTGCTGAAAATGCTGCAACGATAACATTAACCTTCAATGCATGTGTTGATGAAATTGGTGTTAATTTAATTGTCAATGTGCTCTGCCCCCATGGTCCTACCGTTATATTGTTATTTTCGATTGTATAGTTCCAGCCAAGGGATCTGAGTTCAATGTTGTTAAGTATTGTTACATTATACTTTTCAACACTGTTTCCATGGTTTAATATTGTGAAATTGAGTATAATTGAATTTCCAGAAATAACCATTGTTGTTGGATTCTCTATTGTTGTGTTATGGTAAACTGTAACATTCAAAACAATGTTTGTGAACGATATCAGGGATGCATTATAAATACCCCTGATTTCAATTGTATTATCACCAAGGTTCATCTTATCGGAAACTTTAACATTTACCTTCAGAATCCTTGATTCTCCTGGATAAATTTCCATGTTTTTCTGGCTGAATGAAACATTCCATGGGCCTGTTGATTCAAATGTTACGTTTTCAGGTATGTTTCCTGAGTTTTTCACAGATATCACGAAGGTCAGATTTTCACCAACTTTTCCTGTTAGAGTAGGAGAAAGATCAACCATTTTTATATCATGTGTGGTGTTCCTTAACATTTGAATGTTAATGGTTGTTGATTTTGTTAAATTTATTGTATAGTTTGTGTAATATTCAACGTTCATGCCATACTCTTTATTTATTGCACTTGCATTAATAGTGTAATATCCCATTGGTAGATTTATTGATCCAAGGCCATTGGTAAATTTAATAGCAAAGTATGAATTGTTTGATATCAAGGTTACATTTCCATTGTATGTTATGTTTGAATATGTGATGAAAATATTAAGATTGTATCCTTTTTGAAGATATATATTGTAAGGAACACTTTCACCCATGTTTACGTTAACATGGCCAAGGTAACTTGCAGAGTATCCTGGATAGTAAACATAAACAGTATAGTATCCTGCAGGAATGGAAATGTTGAAGAATCCTGATGAATCCGTTGGGGCATTGAAATATTTTGAATTATTGTATAAAATAACATCTGCCCAGGGAAGTGAATTTGAATTATAGTAAACATAACCATGTATGTTTGAAAGGTATTCGTATCCTTTAACATAAAGATTAACGGTTGTATTACCATAAACAAACGTTGAATTCTGTGCTTCGTAAATATATGGAATTTTTCCCGGAACAATGTTTTCAATAGAAAATGTGTAATATCCATTTGGTAGAAGAAGTTCTGTGAATGTCTGTACAGGCTTAATTAAAACGATGTTTCCATACCTTATATTTAAATTAACCGTTTTTGAATAATTTTTAATGTTTATTGAAACATAATTTCCGTAATTGTATGAAAGATATATTATTGAATTCTCTGTAATGTTATATGCACCAAGATAAACAAGATTTCCACCGAATGTGTACAATGTATATGTACCAGGCTCAATTGAAATATTGTTTCCTGAATTCACAAGTTTTCCATCCATATTGAACCAGTATATATTGTTCAGGCTGTTTGCTACGCTTACCTTTGCAAATATTTTTATGTTAAGGTTCTCCTGAAGGGTATAGGTATTGTAGTTAACATATATCTCTGATGGCACTGCATAACTTTCAGTATTCTTTGTTATCACGGATACGGAATAATTACCTGGAGGTAACCAAACATTGTATCCATTATTTGAAACATTTGTGTAATAGGTTCCAGAATTTGATCTGAAAATCAATTCAATGTTTCCGTTGTAGGCTGATGGATAAATAACCTTTCCATAAACATTGACGTTTACAGGTACCATGTTAATCGTGTAATTTATTTTTGAAACAATATTTTTCATAGTATATCCATAGGAAAATGCTGAGAATGAATATCCATTTTCAGTTACATAGAAATGGAACTTTCCATCCGCCTGTATGTTATTTACATAATAATTTACATTATTATACTCAAGGAAAACCACAGCATGTGTTATTATTAATGAATTTGTCATTACCTGTCCTGAAACACCCTTTGCATTCTGTAATGAAACATTATAGAATGTGTTCCCAAGGATATTTAATTTTGTGTAATAAGCATATGGCACTGATGTTGTTGAGTTAAAGCCAACAACACCCAAATTATAGTTACCTGGTGGAACATAAACGGAGAAGTAACCAGAATTGTTCGTATATACTCTAACAAAGTTCTGTCCGCTGAAAAGAATAACACCAGAATCCGGTATTGGATACATTCCATAATTCACATAACCTGAGAATTCAACAGCCTTTGTTAAATTGAACATAAGTGATGAATTTTCCATCGGTACATAGGATCCAATGTAAACATAATGTTCATTGTTGTAGAAAAAATCAATGTAAATTGAATAGTACATATCTGGAAGTGTTAATGAAAATTGACCTGTTGAATTTGTCACAACAACCTGGGAATTCTGATATGTGAATTCATCTGTGAACCTTACTATTGCACCGGGAGCGGGTTTATTGTTTAAGAGAACAGTACCATTCAATGTGTATCCTGTTAGTATGTTGAAATTTACGGTGCTTGATGAATTGAATGATGAGAATGATGCAACCTGGTAGGATGAATAATAACCGGATTTTTCAACATTTACCCTGTATGAACCAGGTAAAACGTAAAGTGTATATGATCCATACTGATCTGTTTTTGTTTCATATACCTGCTTTCCATATGCCCTTACAGTAACATTCTTTGCAGCAGTGCCATTCTGATATGATACTGTTCCCGTAATTTTATCAGGATAAATAACAATATCATGGGTTAAATTCTGTTGAGGATTTATTGTTACATTTCCAACATAATAGTAGGATCCATTTATCTTTAAATTTATATCATATTTATGCGGTGCAATGTTCTCTATTTTATAATAACCGGATTTTGAAACTGTTGCTGAATAATTCAATGAATATGTTGTATTTGTTAAATATACTGTTGATCCATAAGGTATGTAATCACCTGGTATATATGTATTATTTTTCATTATGTTGTAATAGACCAATCCATCTATGTTCGATCCATTTATAATGAAATTCTTTGTTATTATGTAACTGGGATTACCATCAGGCTGAATGCCTGTGTTTATCCTCAATGCCTGATCTTCTGAAACATAGATCTTTGTTTCATTCAGTATGGTGCTTTCCATAAGGAATAGTTTGTTCATGTTTCCATTTGTTGAAATGATTATTGTATCATTGCCTGCAACAGCATAAAGTGTGTAATACCCTGAAGAGTTTGTGTATGTGTATGTGTGCGGTATACCATACTGATCGTCAAGTGTAACAAGAACGTTTGAAAGCGGCTGTCCATCAGAAAGTGTCACCCTTCCCTGTATTATTGCACCGGGGTAGAATTTTACAATCACAACATTTGCGGGTAAAATCTGGTTACCAGGCGGGAATAAAACAACTGTTCCATTATGTGTTTGCTGCAAATAGTAAGCTTCCTGCAATGGAACAGCCTTCCAAGCGTTTGTGTGGTTTTGATAATCTTTATAGGGATTCCAGAATGATGTGCTGTAGACAACCTCAAAGTGTGTTAAATTCCATGCGGGCATGATTGGGTAATAACTCATCTGGTTTGAAAGACCCGGTATGTAGGGTCCAATCCCTACGTTCAGGCCTGAATATCCAACATAAGCCCTGTAAAGCATTGTGTTAAAGAATGGAGGTTTGTATGATATAACATAGTTAATAATCTGAACATTTGGTGGAATTGCATTTAATGGATAGGTATTTCCTGAAGAATCTTCCGCAAGTATATTATAATACTCTGTTGGTATAAACTGGCCGTTTATTATTTGTGTTGGCCTGTCGGAAAGGAAGGCCGGAGCATAAAATATGCCTGTCTGTGTTCCTGAAAGCGGGAAGAGCCTATAGTCAACACCGAAGTATTCAATGCTGTAACCTGTTACCCTTTCAAGATTAAGGTAAAGGTTAACAAGAACATTTTCAGGGTACTGTGAAAGATCTCCTTTTACCAGAGCATACTTTGCATTTACATTTGTTAAATTTTTTGTGTAATTTCCATATTTCTGTGGATTTGATAAAACAATATTTATATAATATGATGGATTCTTTGATAGGTTGAAATAATAGTTCAAAATATTCTTTTCCTCCTGGGCTCCAAGATATTGAATTAATATATTTTCCACCTGGTTTGCCATGGTTGAATTGTAAAGTGCAGCATCAAGGATCCTTGCAATCAAAAGTGATATTGCCCTGCTTTCATTTTGTGTTGTTAAAAACTGTCCTGCTATCTGATAACCATTCTGGAAGTTATCCGCTACTGTTGGATGCTGTCCCTCCTCAATATCCTGGAAACCGTAGTCCCACCAGGATATGAAGGCAGGGCGGTATTGACTTACCTGCTTCGTGTCCTGCGTACTCAACCATATTAAAGCGTTCTGCCATGGATCGTCCTGTTTTGTTGTAATCTGTACACCATACGCACCAAGGTACCATAGTCCAGTGTAATTCTGCGGTCTGAAGAATGAAGGCATAACATTGTATATCTGTTTATCATAAACAGTCTTATTGTTGTATGGTATTGCTGAATCCACAGCTCCCCACATGTTCGGTGTAATAACAAATAGAGCTATGAGTATTATTGCCACGATTTTTGTCCACTTTATACTTTTCCTTAGGGCAACCCTGATTGAATAGTTGAATGCCCTGAATGTTTTCCCTATTTCCTCAAGGTGAAGCTTTGTTACTATTAAATCAAGCATGTATGCTGCCGGTATTATAAAGCCAGGAGATGCGTTGTAAATGAACCTTGCTGCTGAAAATGCCATGTAAACGCTAACGAGAGAAAAGATAACGAAGAAAAGATAATATTCATTTTTATATCCTCTTTTAATTAGATCATAAACCATGAAGAATAGACCTGCAACGAAAAGGAAGAATACACCAACACTTGCATTCATTATTAATTGACCAAGTGTCGGTGACTGTGCTTCAGCTATTGTCATATACATTGGTGTTTTTATGAAATAACCAGCACCTGAAAGGGCATAATTAATTAAACTGGGTGCATATATTTTCAAAATTATGAATGCCGCTATGGCTAAGATTATCACAATTGTATATGTGAAAGTCCATGGCCACTTCTGTGTGAACTCAAAGAATAGTGTTGCTATAATAACAAAAAGAAGTAGATAGAATGGTGCGCTCATCCATGGACTTACCATATTTGTTACGTAGAAATATGGAAATCCGAGAAGATATGAGAAAATTCCAAATATTATTGTTATCCATAATATGTGGAAGGATGAAATATTTCTTATCTTATTGAAGAATATCTGGAAAACAAGATATATGAGAATTATAGCCTCCACATATGCGAAACCCTGCCACATTGCCTGTATCGTACCAAAACTAACACCTGCAAGGGATGAATATATTACAGTCAATCTGTTCTCCCTGAAGAATTTAATTGTTCCATTCTTCCAGCTTGAAAGACTGAAATAGTTATCAACCCATATTGTTCTATTTACACTCTTCAAAGCTTTGATGAAGAAATAAAATGTCCAAACAGCAAAAAACAATATAACATCATCATAACCATTCCAGGATGCCACGCTCCTCATCATGTTTGAGGCGCTTGTGGCAATAAGCAATGCCGAAATGATACCAACCCTTCTGTTGAATGCCTCTTTACCAATCAGGTATATTGGTATTGCAATAAGTGCACCGAATATTGCTGTTATAAGCATCATTGAATATCCAAGAGCGTTCATCATATTCCCCGCAAATGGAAGGAAAATGTAGGCGATGCCAATAACTGCCCATTCATAGAATGGTGGCCTTGGATCTATGAAACCCACAGGGTAGTTCAATAAAGGATCATGCGTTAATTGATGTCCGGTTGAAACAATATAATAAATCACCCTTTCATGGTAGTATGAGTCTGCGCCACCTGATACCCCTGCACCACCAAAAATGCCAAAACCACTTTCAATCGCTGGTGTCCATATGTAATATGTTCTCAGAAAGAGACCAATGAGCACTATGGAAAGCATTATGATGAACACTGTTAAATCCCTTTTTCCTTCAGGGCTGATATCAAACATACCCATTATTAAATCACCATCCCCATTTTTCAATGGGATTAAACACCACATGCCACACAATATAAAAAAGTTTTTCAAAATAAAACATAAAAAAATTTAGTCCGATGTGAAAACCTTTTTCACATTCGGTCTCTCTTTATAAAATATTGTTGAACCGCATTCGCAGGATAGATTCTGAGCATCAATCTCTCCTTCAAGTATTCTACCACAAATGGCACACCTAAACCTGGACATTCTCCCCTCCCTCCTTCACAATCTCCCTCTTTACCTCTGGCACATAAGCTCCTCCAGCCATGGTATAACCACACCTTGAACAGTACCATATGCCTGTTCCCACCCTTCTCAATGTTCTATGGTTACAGTTTGGACATGTATATGATTTTATTCTCTGTTCCATGATCTCCTTCCATCTCTTCTTTGTGGAAACACCGTACCTTGGACCGAATCTACCTGCTATTCCTACCTTCTTTGTTCTCCTGCTCATCCTATTCACCCTTTAACACATACCTTTTTCTTATATCATTTGCAAGGTTAATCGATCTACCTATTAAAGATTTTACCTCATCCACGGTGAATGTACCTTCAAGACCCTTCTGTAATGCATGTATCTTTGAATCCTCATTTGTTGTTATTGTTATCCTTGCAGATGCTATGTTTTCCTCATCTATATTGGGATCGGCAACTATCTTGTCACCTATCTTTACAAATGTTGTTGCAATGGGATAATGGTTAACAGGTAATTTGAAATTCTCTCCATAATTGTAATTCTTCGCCGGAACAACAGAATTATTGAGAGCTATAATTGATCCAAGTGCAGATGCATCAAATAGATTACCATCAAAGTCAAGAACATGAATATCAACAAAAACTATCCATACAAGTTCACCGGGCTTTATAACAAGTTTTTCAAGATCTATGGCCTTGCTTTCCCTTATTCCCCTATCAACAACCCTTGCAAGTTCAATAGCTTCTTCTCCAGGAGGGCCGGGCTCAAAGGTAGGTGATGCAAGTGGAACAAGTTCAGCATTTGTTGAAAGCACACCCATGTCAGGTGTATCGGGAAAAGGTTCTCCAGGTTCAATTTTTATCCCAACAAGTACCTGAGTGTTACCCAGTTTAAGCAAACATGATCCATTTGCCCTTGGAATGAAATTCTCAATAACCTCAATCTTCCTGTAATCATCCTGTCCCCTTCCATCTATCCTTGAACCCTGTGAAAGCAATCTCTGGATATAATCCTTCTTTATTTCAGAAACAACACTTTCTGTGAATTTACTCATTGCTGATCCTCCTCCTGCGCAAGACCGATATACTTTCTCTTCAAAGCCTCCTTCTGAAGTTCATAAACCTTCATGGATGCGTTTATTGCCATATCAAGGGCAGTGTTGAATTCATCGGTTGTCATATCACCATCCATTTGCAGTAAAACAATTTCCTTCGTTCTTGGTATTATTGCAACTGGCAGATCAGCCTGGCCATAATTATCCTCATCCTTGTTTAAATCAAGGACAACTGTATTTTCAATCTTTCCTGCTGCACAGCCCGCTATAAGATCCTTCATGGGTATACCGGCATCCGCAAGGGCCACCGATGCTGCTGTAAGACCAGCTATTCTCGTTCCTGCATCCGCCTGAAGAACCT
>JAVRLI010000035.1:0-9576 GCA_031961525.1 Thermoplasmatota archaeon
TAAAACCTTAACAACTTCCATAACTCCCTTATCAATGTCCTCGAAAATTATTCTCTTTCTATCACTCTTGGGAGCCTTGTTTGACAAAACAACTGTTGTCGTTACCCTTTCAGGGCTTATTTCCTCAACTTTTATTGGTTTTCTTCCGGCAGCCATTATCTGTATCAATGGAGGTAGCCTTGGTTCATTTATTTCCTGTTCAACCGTAACAAGTGCTGGAAGATCCGCTTCAAGAACAATATTTTTATCTTCAATGCTCCTTATTATTCTTACCTTTTTTTCAACCATCTCCAGTTTTATTGCATTTCCAAGTACTGGTATGTTTAACTTTCTTGCAACCTTACCAGGTACAAGACCGGAATAACTGTCGGCGGAAGCATTACCCATGATTATTATGTCGTACTGAAGCTGTGATATCTTTTTGGCAAGAACTGATGCTGTGGCCTCAGGATCATGGCCTTTGTATCCCTTTATAATTATTCCCTCATCAACTCCCATTGCAAGTGCTTCCTTCATTGCAAGACTTGCCTGATCTCCACCGTATGTTATTCCTATTACCTTACCACCATGCTTTTCCTTTATTCTCACCGCTTCCTCAATGGCATTTTTGCTAAGATCCTCTATTCTGTATGGCAGATTCTTTGTTATTGGCTCCTGTGTCTTTTCATCAATCTTCATCTGGTCAATATCCAGAATCTGTTTGAAACAAACTATTATATTATACATATTCATCACCCTATCCTTTTCATATTTTTCTTGTATCTTTCGCAGAATGATACATAAATGCTTTTGAATTCAGTCCATTGTTTCTTGTAATCATCATTTACCTTACCCTTTGGCTGTGCTGGAACACCAGCAACAATTGTTTCATCATCAATAACCTGTCTTATCTTAACTACCGATCCCTCGGCAAGAACAGCCCATTTACCGACAACAGCATAATCCGTGACAACGGATCCCATGCCAATAACAGCATAATCCTTTATTGTTGCAGTGTGTATGATAGATCCATGGCCTATGGTAACACAGCAACCAATGGTTGTTTTTTCTCCCGGTCTTGCATGAATTACAACATTATCCTCCACGGCACTGTTTTCACCTATAACAACCGTTCCATAGTCGCCCCTTATTGTTGCATTTGGTCCAACAAAGACACCATCAGAAAGTGTTACATCACCTATTACCACGGCACTCTCATGAACATATGCCTTTTCCGATATTTTTGGAATCCTTCCCTCGAATTCAAAAATCATAGATTTTTAAATTAAAATTCCATATTAATAATTTTCTCTGTGAATGATATGAATAAAGAATAAAATCTTTTTATAATACTTTATTTGGAAAAAATCCAATTATGAAAAAGTTTATTAAACAAAATTTGATATGTTATAACATGGAAAGCTATAAGTTTCAGCTTAACTTAAAGAATATATTTCCGGCAACACTGAGAAACTTCCCCGATCAGGAAATCGTTTACCAGGACCAGAAAAGGTATACGTTCAAGGAGTTCTATGACAGGATAAGCAGATTTGGCAATGCTCTCCAAAAGATTGGTGTTAAACCTGGAGACAGGGTTGCTGTCCTAGATTGGGACACAAACCACTACATGGAAAGTTACTTTGCTGTTCCAATGACCGGTGCTGTTTTACACACAGTTAACATAAGGTATCCTCCTGAAATTATTTTCTATACAATGCAGCATGCTGATGATAAGTATGTAATAGTGAGGGATGAGTTTTTACCAATAATAGAAAGGGCCGCACAGCTCTTTGACTTTGTTAAGGGCTGGATTGTATATTCTGATAAAAATGAAGAGATAAAGACTATTCTTACACCAAACTATAATTACGAAGAACTTGTTGCATCATCAGAACCTATTGATTTCCCTGACCTTGATGAAAACACATGGGCTACAATTTTCTACACATCTGGAACAACAGGTTTACCAAAGGGAGTTACTTTCACGCAGAGACAGCTTGTTTTACATGCACAAGCACTTGCAATAGCTGTTCATTCCGAGCCCTTATATGTTACGGATAATGATGTATTCATGAGCCTTGTTCCCATGTTCCATGTTCATTCCTGGGGCCTTCCATACGTTACAATGATAACAGGAAACAAGTATGTTTTGCCAGGAAGGTATGATGTAAAAAAGATACTTGAATTGATAAGGAATGAGAAGGTAACACTTTCATTGATGGTACCTTCAATTCTTTATATGATACTAACGCATCCTGAAATAGAAAATTATGCAAAATACCTTAATGGCTGGAGGGTTGTGATAGGAGGGGCAGCACTACCATCAGGACTTGCAAAGCTTGCAGAAAAGTTCGGTATAAACATAATGGCTGGCTATGGACTTTCTGAAACCTGCCCTGTTATTACACTTGCACTGTTCACAAAAAAGGTAAAGAAAATGAAGGAGGAGGAAAGATTCCTTTACAAAATCAGTACTGGTATTCCAATTCCATTTGTTAACATAAGGGTTGTTGATTCGTTCAACAAGGATGTACCCTGGGACAATAAAAGCATAGGTGAAATTGTTGTAAGGGCACCCTGGCTAACAAGTGAATATTACAAGGACCCTGAAAAAACGAAGGAACTATGGAGGGATGGTTGGCTACATACAGGTGATCTGGCTGTTGTCGATCCTGATGGATATATTCATATTGTTGACAGGGAAAAGGATGCTGTTAAAAGCGGTGGAGAGTTCATTCCTTCACTCTTGCTTGAAAATGTTATATCAGAAATGCCAAATGTTGGTGAAGTGGCTATCGTTGGCAAAAAGGATGAGAAGTGGGGGGAGAGACCTGTTGCATTCATAACAAAGAAGGATGGTGTATCGAAGGAAAAAATACTTGAACATCTAAACAAATACGTTGAAACAGGTAGGATACAGAAATGGTGGATACCTGATGATTTCATATTCATAGACCAGATGCCAAAGACAAGCACTGGAAAAATTGATAAAAAAGAATTGAAAAAATTCCTTTCCTGAATTTTTTCCAATTGGAAAAGTTTAAATTCTAAATTTTGTTAAATAAATTATGGCATCATTTGATATTTTGAAGGAATATGTAGATAAAATAAACTCAAGCAGTGATCTGAAGGCAGAACTAAAAGGAATGAATGCAGTGTTCCAGTTTAAGAACGAGGCACAGAGCTTTTACCTGAAGATATCTGAAGATGGATCAACAATACTGGAAAAAGGTGAGCATCCAAGCCCAACAGTTGTTTTGACAGCCAGTGAAAATGATCTTGAATCAATAATATCTGGAAAAATGGATGGAGTTGCAGCCTTTTTCCAGGGTAAGTTGAAAATTAAGGGCGATCCGTTTCTTGCCCAGAAACTTGTAAATATAATGAAAAAGTTGAGGTGATCACTATGGAATTCAAAAAAATCGCAATAATTGGATCTGGGGAGATGGGGCACGGTATAGGTGAAATATTTGCAATGAATGGCTATGAGGTAAGCCTTGAGGATATTTCACAGGAAATGCTTAACAAAGCATTGAAGAACATTAAAGAAAGTCTTGAAAAGTTGGCAAAGAAGGGTAATCTTTCTTCAACAGTTGATGAAATAATGTCAAGGATAAAAACATTCACCGATATTGAGAGTGCAGTAAAAGATGCTGATCTTGTTGTTGAGGCAGTTCCTGAAAAGGAGGATTTGAAGAAGAAAATATTTGCTGATCTAGAAAAATTCACAAGAAGGGATACGATTTTAACATCAAACACATCAAATATAAGGATCACAGATATTGCAAAGGATTTAAAGTATAAAGATAGGGTTGCAGGACTGCATTTCTTCAATCCACCAGTTATAATGAAACTTGTAGAAATAATAAAAGGAGAGGAAACATCGGATGATACAGTAAATACACTCTTTGATCTTGTAAAGAAGATAGGAAAAATACCAATAAAGGTTTTGAAGGATACACCAGGTTTTGTTGTGAACAGAATACAGGCACCGGACATGCTTCTTTTCTGCCTTCTTGTAGACAACAACATTGCCACACCAGAGGAAATAGATGCATTTGCAAAGCTGCAGGGTTTACCCATGGGACCATATGAGCTGATTGACTACGTGGGTGTTGATGTTGTTTACCATTCAATGAACTATTATGCAAAAACGTTGAACCCGGATTATGCAAAATGTAAGGTGTATGCTGACCTTTACAACAAAAACCAGCTTGGAATGAAAACAGGAAGGGGATTCTACGACTGGTCACAGGGAAGACCAAAGATAGACACAAAGAAGGCAACGGATAAGATTTCACTCATGGATATATTTGCAGTTGAAATAAATGAGGCTGTGAAATTACTTGAGGAAGGTGTTGCAACACCTGAGGATATAGAGACAGGTGTAAAATATGGATTAAATAGAGCCTTTGGACCAATAAGTGTTGCAAAAACTCTAACAAATCAGGAAGTTAAGGCAAAGCTTGAGGAACTGGTTAAAAAATTCAACTGCTCAGTTTTTGAACCTGCGGAGACAATAAAGAATGGAAGGATGAGGGAGGCAATAGATGGAAGGTTAAAGCCAAAGACAGTTGAAAAGAAAAAGGAGGAGGTTGTTGTAAAGGGAAACATTGAGGAATATGGAACAGTTCTGCTTGAAAGATTCCCATTCCATGTTGCAAGGATTTTACTCAACAGGCCAAAGCATAATACAATAAACGATGAACTGTTGAATGATCTTGAGAATGTTTTGAAGAAACTGTGGAACGATCCTGAGGTATGGGTAATTGTTGTTACAGGAAATGGTACAACATTTTCAGCTGGAGCAGATCTCTCACAGTATTTCCCAAGCAGTTTCCAGTTCCTTGAATTCTCAAGGAAGGGTGAAAGGGTATTCAGATTATTATCTGAGATTCCCAAATTGACAATAGCTGCCATGAAGGGATATGCACTTGGTGGTGGTTTTGAATTATCGCTTGCATGCGATCTTAGGGTTGCAACAAAGGATGTACAGATTGGATTTCCCGAGGTAACTTTAGGCCTTGTACCTGCCTGGGGCGGATCTCAGAAGCTTGCAAGACTGGTTGGTGTTGGTAAGGCAATGGAAATAATAGTAACAGGACAGAGAATGACAGGAGAGGATGCATACAGACTTGGAATTGTTAACAGAATAATGAACGATATTGACAAGGAGAGCATTGACTTTGCAAAATCAATAGCTGAAAATTCAGCACCTATTTCTGTGGCACTTGCAAAGAGATTAATAAATAAAGGAACAGAGGTACCAATGGATGTTGGTCTTGAAATGGAATCATTTGCAGCCGGAGTTCTATTCTCAACGGAGGACTTGAAGGAGGGAATATCATCCTTCCTGCAGAAGAAAAAGCCTGAATACAAGGGGAGATAAAACATGGATGTTTATCTTGTTGATTACCTGAGAACAGCATTCTCAAGGTCAAGACCAAACGAGCCTGAAAGGGATGTGTTCAATTCACTCAGAATGGACGAAGCTGTTGGAATGCTTCTTAAGGAGATTATAAAAAGAAACAACATAGATCCGTTAAGGATTGGTGATGTTATCACAGGCTGCGCACTTCAGGCTGGAGAAAACTGGCTTTATGGTGGGAGGCATCCAATATTCCTTGCCGGATTGCCCGTGGAAGTACCGGGTATGGCCGTTGACAGGGCCTGTTCATCATCAATGGTTGCAATTGCAATAGGAACATGGGAAATTATGACAGGTAACGCTGACATAACATTCGCTGGCGGTATGGAACACATGACGCATGAGCCAATGGCAAACAACCCAAGGATCCTGCCAAACTATAAATTGCTTGTAAGACCTGAGTATATGAAATACCAGATGAACATCGGTTACAGCATGGGTCTAACCGCGGAAAAACTCGCTGAGGTTGAGAATATACCAAAGGATGAAATGGATGAATTTTCACTTAGAAGTCATAAACTTGCAAGTGAAGCATTGAAAAATGGTTATTTCAAGGATGAAATAATGCCTGTCCAGGTGGAATATAACGGTGAAATGATCACTGTTGATAAAGATCAGAGCATAAGACCCGATACAACACTTGAGCAGATTAAAAAGTTACCACCTGCATTCAAACCTGATGGTGTTATAACAGCCGGTAACTCATCACCCCTCAATGCAGGTGCAAGCATGACCATGCTGATGAATGAAAAAACAATGGATGAATATGGTCTAAAGCCAATGGCAAGGATTGTTTCATTCGGATGGGCTGCTGTGGATCCAAGCATAATGGGAGAGGGTCCTGTTCCAGCATCAAAGAAAGCACTTGAAAAGGCTAAAATGAAGGTTGAGGATATAGATTATTGGGAAATTAACGAAGCTTTTGCCGTTGTTCCGTTAAATGCAATTAAAAAATTGAACATTGACATAAACAGAGTGAACATCCATGGTGGTGCCATTGCAATTGGTCATCCACTTGGTGCAAGCGGTGCAAGGATAACTGGTACACTAGCAAGGATTCTAAAGGAAAAGAATGGTAGATACGGACTGGCCACCCTTTGTGTTGGAGGGGGCCAGGGTTATGCTGTCATACTGGAGCGTGTTTGATTATGGATTTTGAACTCCCAAAGGATGTTGAGGAAAAAAGGAAACAGGCAAGGGAATTCGCTTTAAGTGAATTCACGGAGGAAAGAAAAAGGAAGTATGATGAAATTGAAAAATTCCCCTTTGAGGTAAGGAAGGCAGCGCTTGAAAAGGGAATAATTGATTACAGCAATCCCTGGAAACTTTTAGTAACAATTGAAGAACTTTGCAGGGTTGATCCAGGGCTTGGCGTTTCTTCATTCGTTTCAGCCTTTGGATCAGAAGTTTTAATGTTGCTTGGAACGGAAGAACAGAAGAAAAAGTACCTTGAACCTGTTCTAAGGGGAGAAAAAATAATGGGATTCGCTGTAACTGAAGCTGTTGCAGGGAGCGATGTTGCAGGAATTGCAACAAAGATAGAAAGGGAAGGTGACCATTGGGTCATGAACGGTTCAAAGATGTTCATAACAAACGGTTCCATTGCGGATTTCCTTCTTGTTCTTGCCAGGAATGGTCCACCTCCGTCTGAGGAAAAAAGGCACCATAACATGACAATGGCTATTGTTGAGACAAAATGGCCTGGTGTTAGTGCAAACAAATTGACGGGAAAAATGGGTGTAAGGGCAACGGATACAGCAGAAATAATTCTTGACCATGTTAAAATACCAAATGAAAATATAATAGGTGAGGTGGGCAAGGGTTTCTACTATGTTATGACATTCTTCAATATATCAAGGATATATGTTGCTGCAATGTCTATTGGAATAGCACAGGGTGCAATTGATCTCATAATTGATAAAATAAAGAAGGAACCATCATTTTCAAAAATGGAAAGTATACAGTTTGCAATTGCTGAGATTGCAACAAGGGTAGAGGCTGCAAGGCTTCTAACATACAAGGCAGCATCCTACCTGTTCCAGTTCAACCCGGATCCCGTGGCAACAAGCATGGCAAAATATTATGCAGCTGAAACAGCAACCTATGCAGCAGAAAAGGCGCTTGAAATAACGGGAATGGATGGTGCAATAACATCCCTTGAAAGGATGTTCAGGGATGCAAAGATCATGGAAATATGGGAGGGTTCAAGTGAGATTGAAAAACTTGTTGTCTACAGAATGTTCGTGAAAAAGATGGGGGTGGAATGAATGGACGAAGAACACAAGGTTCTTGAATCCATGGTGAGGGATTTTGCTGAAAAGGAGATTGAACCAATAAACAAAAACATTGAGCTTGAAAAAATAAGTTATTCATTGAAGGAAAGGTTATCATCGCTTGGGTTCCTTGGAGCAATTGCACCCCCTGAACTTGGTGGTGCATCACTTGACAGACTGGGTTATGCAATTCTTCTTAAAGAGCTTGCAGCTGCAAGTCCTTCGGTTGCATACTATGTTTTCCTTGAAAATTCATTCGTTATAAAAATATTGGAGAATGATGACTCACTGAGGGATAAAATTAAGGATGTTTCTTCCGGAAAACTTTCAGGAGGTTTCATTTATCCAAAGTTCGTTAATTTCTCGAACCCTGGCGATCTTAGGATAGAGAATGGATACCTGAAGGGAATAACAAATGGCGTTTTGAATTCAAGCGCTGACTTTTTCATAGTTACGCTTGATGGTGAAAACTTTTACCTTGTTGATCATGGTTTCAAAAAACTTGATGAGCATGAGAGGTTAGGGCTAAAGGGTCTTACATTTTCACCCGTTGAATTTTCAGTGAATTTAAATGAACTGAAAAGGATTGAAAACGTTAAAATAGATTTCACAAGGGAAACAAATTTACCCGTTGGCGCTATAGCTTTGGGTATAGCATCCGGTGCACTAAGAAAGGCAATAGATTATGCAAAGGAAAGGGAAGCATTTTTGCACAAGCTCAAGGATTTCCAGCCACTTGCATTCGGAATATCTGAAGCATATGCAGAACTTGAAATAATCAACGATTTCTTCTCAAACCTTGCATCAGGGGAGTATGAGGAAAAGAGGGATCTTCTTTTTAAAGTACACACACTTGATTTTGCAAAAAGAGTAACAAAACTGGCACTTCAGGTACATGGTGGATACGGATACCTCATGGATTTTGGAATAGAGAAATTCTACAGGGATGCCATGTTCATTTACCTTATAACCTCACATTACGTAAAGGAAAGAATGAGGCTCTCAGAACTCATATTTGAAACAAAGGCGGGTTTCATCTGATTTTAAAAAAATTTTATTTTCTTTTTGTTCCATAACAATTCTACCATTTTTTTCCATATATTTTACAATGGCAAGGAAAGGTACTCTGTTCAAGAAATATTCCCATTTTTCTCTCATTTCAATTTTCAAATCATTGAGAACTAAAGAATAAGCATTTTCCATTGTTTCAGGTAAATTTTTTTCTATAATTTCAACTATTTTTTCAATTGCACTTATATTTATTTTTTTAAGATCCGATATTGATTTATAGAATCCACCATGGGAAATTATGTATCCATCAGCATCTATTTTTTCAGCACTATCCAGGGCATTTATGTATTTTTCAGTATCAATATGAAATGGAATTGGATGCTTTTCAATTGTTTTTTCTGAAAACATTGTATCTGCAAGAAAAACTATATTATCAAGTGTTTTTAAAACAACCATACTGAATGCATGGCCCTCAAATTCAAAAATTTTGAAATTTTTTAAAGAAGAAACAGGATAAACATGTTCAGTTTTTGCCGGAACAATGAATTTTGTGTTCAAAAATTCAGGATAGGATGAGCCAAAAAGTATGTATGGAAAAAATTCTGGATGTTTAAGGAAGAATGCTTCAATTTCACTTGAAAAAAATTTAATAAATCCCCTTTTCTGTAAAAAATCGTTACCACCGGAGTGATCTGCATGCGAATGAGTGATTATTACATTCTCAAGTTTAGTGATTCATCCATCATGTAATTGAATATTTTTCTAATTTTGTTTTCATCAATACCGGTATCAATGATTGTTACCCATCTACCTTCACGATATATTCCTATTGCTGTTGAGCCTGGAAAATATTATGTGTTCCCTGATAGATTTTCAATTTCCATG
>JAVRLI010000036.1:0-9574 GCA_031961525.1 Thermoplasmatota archaeon
TTTTCAATCACAGGTAATTTCCTTATTTTCTTCTTTGCCATTAATGTTGCTGCCCTTTCAAGCGTATCATCAGCATTGATGACAACAATCGGTTTTGTCATAATATCCGAAACTTTAACCTTCGTTGGATCCAGACCCCTTGCAACCACTTTGACAACAATGTCCCTGTCAGTTAAAATTCCCACAGGAATGTTATTCTCAACAACGATCATTGTACTTATTCCTCTCTGAACCATTGCCTTCACAGCTTCCCATAACGTCATTGATGATTCCACGAAAAGTGGATTCTTTGACATTACCTCCCTTACCTTTATCTCCACCATTTTTACACCAAATTAAAAATGTATTGAAAGGTAATAAAACTTTTTATCATTTTTTAAATTAAAGAGCTCCTTAGAAATCATTAGTGAAGAATTTATTTGGCAATTTTGTGGGGTTTATGGAACACTTAAATATAACAAAAATCAACCGATTCGTAATGAAATTCACTTAAATGTAAGTTTATGGAAAAGAATTAATTAAATTTGTTTTCAATCAAATCCTGAAATTTTTTATGGATTATCAGAAAACAGAATGATAATTGACATTTCCAGATTTTTTGTAGTAAAACTGTTGGCAAATTCAAAATAATTACTGGTGATAAATGATGTGATTCGGAAGAAAATCACATCATTGCCAAAAAATATTGTTATTTTAGCAATAATACATGCAAGAAATAAAGCTGTTTCAATACTTTATACTAAAGAAGAAAACAGAAAAAATGGAAGGGCATTTAGCTGAAGAATACAATAGAAGGCCGATAGTGGAAAAAGTAAATTGTGTAATAAAAAGAAAAAACGGATCATTTATGAGATCAAGAATTCCGAGCTGTTTAAAAAATGGCAATGAAAATGATAGCATACATTATTAGGATAATAGTTCTAAATAATTCCAATTTATTTTATTATTGATTTCTTCTAAAGACCAAAATTAAAGAAAATGTTTTTAAGCTAAAAAAATTAGGGAATGGTGATATGGATACTCCTCTCATGAAACAGTACTTCGAGATAAAAAACAAATACAAAGGCATGATTCTTTTCTACAGAGTTGGAGATTTTTATGAAACCTTCGGGGAGGATGCAAAAATAGTTTCAAAGGAATTGAACATTGTTTTAACTTCAAGAAACAGGGGTGAAAACGATATTCCAATGGCAGGAATACCTTACCATGCCCTATATTCATACGTTGGAAAACTTGTTTCTAAAGGCTACAAGGTTGCTCTCTGTGAACAGGTTGAGGATCCAAAGCTTGCAAAGGGAATTGTGAAAAGGGAAGTTGTTAGAATTTTCACGGCAGGAACTGTTTTTGAGGATGAATTAATAACATCCGTTACCAACTATATTGTTAGCATTGCCATTGACAAAAAGATAGGTATTGTTCTTGCTGATATTTCAACTGGAGAACTGAAGGGTACAACTATTGAAAATTCAATTGAATCATTAATATCTGAAATTTATAGAATAAATCCAAAGGAAATAATAGTTGTGAACAAAGATATTGATGAAATTGAAAAATTCGCTAAAGAAAAAAACATACCAAAAAGTATAGTTTACAGCGAATTTGATATTGCTGAAAATGATATAAAAAGGCATTTTAATATTATAGATCTTAAAAGCTTTGGTATTGAAAATAAAAGGGAAATTGTTCTTGCCCTTGGTGCATTGATAGATTACCTTAAAAGTGTGGAAAAAGATTCACTGAAGGTATTGAAGGATTTCAAAATTTATGGTAAAAATGATTTTCTCATACTTGATGATACAACATTGAAGAACCTTGAGGTTTTTTCAGATATAAGGGGAAATGAAAGGAATTCCCTATTTGGTATACTTGATTCCTGTTCAACAAAGATGGGATCAAGGGAACTTAAAAGATCCCTAACATTTCCATATATGGATATTGAAAAGATAAAGGATAGGGAGAATGCAATTGAAAGAATTATGGGTGATGCTATAACAAGGTTGAACATAATAGGTATTCTTAAAAAAATGCCTGATATTGAAAGAATATGGTCAAGGGTTCTTATGGAAAAGGCATCACCACAGGATCTGATTTCATTGAAGAATGCATTAAAGTTGATTCCTGAAATAAAGGAAATGATGAATTTTGATTCAAATTTAATAAAGAAACTGAAGGAAAAAATGAATTTTGACAATGAAATAATTAACATTATTGAAAACGGTATTGATGAAAATTATGAGGAGAGCAGTAAATTAATAAAAAAGGGTTTTGATAATGTGCTTGATGTGTATAGAAGAACGCTTGATGAAAGTGAAAAGTTTATCATGGATCTTGAAAGGAAAGAAAGCATAAGGACAGGAATAAAAAATTTGAGGATAGGATACAACGATGTTTTTGGTTATTATATTGAAATACCGAAATCACAGGCAACAAAAGTTCCTCAACACTTCATTAGAAAGCAGACATTAAAGAATGTTGAAAGGTTCACAACAAGGGATCTTCAGGAATTTGAGTACAGAATTATGGAGGCAAAGGAGAATTTTTCACAGAGGGAAAAGGAAATTTTTCAGAACATAATAAAAAATGTTATCGAAAGAGGAAATGGAATTAGGGATCTAATTACATCAATAGGTGAACTTGACCTTTTAACCAATCTTGCTGAGATCGCTGTGAAAAGGAATTACACAAGACCGATCGTTGATGATTCACTTGTTATTGAAATAAAGGATGGAAGGCACCCGGTTCTTGATGTTCTCATGGAAGATTTCATTCCAAACGATACACAAATGAATGAAAATTCAAGGTTTATTATTTTAACAGGGCCGAACATGGCAGGGAAAAGTACATATATGAGACAGATAGCATTGATCATAATAATGGCACAGATGGGCAGTTTCGTTCCTGCATCCCATGCAAGGATTGGAATCGTTGACAGGATCTATACAAGGGTTGGTGCATCCGATGATATACTTAGGGGACAGAGTACATTCATGAACGAAATGGTTGAACTTGCAAATATTATTAATACTGCAAGTGAAAGGAGTTTTATAATACTTGATGAAGTTGGCAGGGGAACAAGCACATTCGATGGTATGAGCATTGCCTGGGCTGCTGCTGAATACATAAATGAAAAAATAAGGGCAAGAACAATTTTTGCAACTCACTACCATCAATTAATTGAACTTGAAAAACATTACAGCGGAATAAAAAATTACCACATGCCTGTGAAGGAAACCGATCATGGATTGATTTTCACAAGGAAAGTGCTACCGGGTGGAATGGGTGAAAGTTACGGTATTGAGGTAGCATCCATGGCAGGTTTACCAGATTCACTTATAAAAAGGGCAAAGGAAATACTTGAAAAAATTGAAAAGGAGAATGTTCTTGAAATAAGGAAAAATAGAATAAGGCAGGCAACATTGATGGATTCAATAATTTATGAGGAAATTAAAAATATAGAGCCGGATAAAATGGAAAGGGAAGATCTTGTTAATTTAATAAAAAATTTGAAAAGAATGTTTCAGGGATAGATCCATGTTCCATTTTTTCCATCCATTGCATCCCTTAGAGCTTCTGGACTTGTTATCAAAACTTCTCTTCCACCATTTTTAAGAAATTTCATTGCAGCCTGAATCTTTGGACCCATGCTTCCAGGTTTGAAATGCCCTTCTTTATAATATTCCTCAATCTCCTTTAATTTCGCCTGATCTATACCCTTCTGGTTCTCCTTACCATAATTTAGATAAACTTTATCAACAGCTGTCAAAATTATCAACCTTTTTGCATATATGTCCCTTGCAAGCGTGGCAGCACCTAAATCCTTGTCTATCACTCCCTCAACACCCTTCAGTATTCCATCCTTCCTGATTACAGGTATGCCACCTCCACCCACAGATATAACAATAAAACCCTTTTCCAGGAGTGAAAGAATAGCATCCTTTTCTACAATTTTTAATGGTTCGGGCGATGGAACAACCCTTCTCCACCCTCTTCCCGAATCCTCAACCATAATCCATCCCTTTTCCCTTATCAATTCCTGTGCCTGAAATCGTGTATAAAATGGGCCTATGGGTTTTGTTGGGTTCTTGAAGGCGGGATCCTTTTCACTCACCTCCACCCTTGTTAATACTGTAACAATATCCTTTTGGATTTTCTTTGATTTTAGAACATTGTTGAATGATTGTTCAAGCATGTAACCTATCATGCCCTGGGATTCTGCACCGCATACATCAAGTGGCATTGGTGGTACAAGAGCCTTTGCCTGTTCGTTCTGAAGAAGAATTGCCCCCACCTGTGGCCCATTCCCATGCGTCATGGCAACCTGATAATTTTCAAAAATCCAGTAGATGCTTTCAGCTGTTTCCCTTGCCCTTTTGAACTGTTCCTCGGCAGTACCAACATCACCCTGTCTAAGGAGAGCATTACCGCCAACAGCTATAACTATTCTTTCCATAACATTCACCTGAACAAAAAGGTAAATGGAGAGAAAAATTTAATCTTTCACATATTTTTTACTACAAGTCTCATGTTGGCAGGTTTCTTTGTAACATTTAGAACCTTCATACCATATATTTCTTCAATTCCTTTTTCTGCAGCTATGTCAACAAGCCTCTGGGATATGATTCCTCCTGTAATTAACACCTTTCCGGGACTGTTCATGGATGATAGTTTATCAACAAGTTCGTTTAACTGTATTGTTTCCTTTACATTTCCAGATTCATCAAGTATATAGGCAACCTTTTTCTCAAATGCATCCAGGACAAGATCCTCAATTGTTGTCTCCTTTTCTTCCTGTTCTTCAACAACTGTATCAACCTGTGTATTATTATTTTCCTGCACTTCAGCCTTTTCTTCAGATTTCAATAACCTTTCAAGCTCCTCGTTCATACCATGTGTTGCAAGATACTGTTCAACAGGCATTTTGTTCCTGAGTGCCTTTACGATCTGCTTGTAGGTTAATTCCTCAACCTCCCTGCCTGGAGGTGCCCTTGCAATAAAGTCTATTTCAGCCACCTGCAAAAGTTCCTTCAATATGAGATCTCCGCCCCTGTCACCGTCAAGGAAGGCTGTAACAACCCTTTCCTTTGTGAGATCAATTATTGTCTTTGGTATGTTTGTTCCCTCGACAGCAATTGCATTCTTTATTCCATATTTAAGTAAATTCAGAACATCCGATCTGCCCTCAACAACAATTATTGCATCGGATGTTGGAACGCTTGGACCTGCAGGTAATTTGTCTTCCCCATAACTTATTATTTCCTCCTTCTCTAAGGTTTCCCTTACAACCTGTATGAGATCTTCACTGAGATTCTTACCCTGTGCTATCAGGTTCTGTAAAAGTTCCTTTGCCCTCTCTATCACCTTCTGTCTCTTTGTTAACCTTATGTCCTCTATGGACAACACTTCAAAGCTTGCCTTGCAGGGACCAACACGCTCTATTGTTTCCAGGGAAGCTGCCAAAATTGCTGTTTCAACCTGATCAAGGCTTGATGGTATGTACACTATACCCTCAGACTTTCCCTTCTTTGATTCTATTTCAACCTCAATCCTTCCTATCCTTCCGCTCTTCTGAAGATCCCTGAGGTCAAGTTCATCACCAAGTAAACCTTCAGTCTGACCGAATATTGCACCTACTACATCCGGTTTTTCAACAACACCATCGGCCGTTATTTTGGCCTTTATAAGATATTTGGCCATGTTTGGATCTATATTCATTGTCATCACCTTCTTTCATCTAGGAAAAAATAGTCATCTCCTCATCCATTACCTCGCATCTGTGCCCTATTATGAATTAATGAGCTTGATATCATGATCATCATCAGGGATGACTACATTCCCTGGTATCTCTTAATTTTAAATGGTTAATAAATCTTTTCATTCCCATTGAGAAAATTTTTTAAAATAGATCACATTAATGATGAAAAGGTGAAAATCAATGACGTTCTGGCAGGGTAGATCCGTAAGGAAAATGACAGGCGGAAGGTACAGACAGGCCAGGAGGAAAAGAAGGTATGAGCTCGGAAGCGATCCTGTCTTAACAAAGCTAGGTGAAACGAGGAAAAAGATTGAAAGAACATATGGTGGACATCATAAAATAAAGTTATTGAGTGCAGATGAAGTGAACGTTTACGACCCAAACACGAAGACAATGAAGAAGGTTAAAATTATAACCGTGAAAGAAAATTCAGCAAATCCACACTTTGTCCAGAGGAACATAATAAACAAGGGTGCTGTTGTACAGACTGAACTCGGTCTTGTTAAAATAACATCCAGGCCCGGACAGGATGGACTTCTTAACGGTGTTATTATAGGGAAATGATAATCTATCCATCATATTTTAATATTAAGCTAACAAGGAGACAGGGAAGGGCTGTGAGTAAAGACCTTGCCTTTGTCCCTGATCCGGATAAAATTGAATATGTTTTGAAAAAATTGAATTTAAAATATGAAAGGCAGGAAAAGAAATACCCCAGAAGATGGTGGGAGGATAAGGTAAGATTTTATATTGAAACAGAAAGAAAAAAAAGTGAAATTTTAAAAGAAATTGCCAAAGAGTTTAAGAAAATTTAGAACCTTTTCTTGAATTCCCTTCTTCCACGGTTAAAATCTCTCCTATTTGACCTAAACTCCCTTGGGTGTTCCGTTGCACTAACATCATTTTCAAGGTTAACATTCTCTATCTCTTCTTCAGCCTTCTTTATGGATCCATACTTGCCAACATTCAGTCTCATATGTCCCCTCACAAGTGTTATGTAGCCGTTGTCTATGTAAATTGTATCGCCCTCGTTTATTCCATTCGCCTGGTCGCCCCAGAGCGTAAGGGTCACAAGTCCCGTATCATCTCCAAGAACCACCTCTGTCAGTTTCCTTGTTTCCCCATACCTTGTCTGTATTTCCTTTGTTTCTCCAACGCTTGTCACTTTCGCCAGAACATTCACCCTTCTAGAATCAGGGTTCAGGTCCTTTATTTTCGTTACGTTCTCCATACTTTCTTCCTTCCTTCTTTTCTAGAACGGCTTTTCCATTTTCCAAAAAGGAAAACAGTTCCGTTCAATTTACTTCAATACCAATTTATATTTAACCTTATCGGTATAAATTTTCATGGTTATCGATCTTCATATCATTCAGTAATAAAATTTAAAAATGCCACGTATGTTGATTTCTGACATGCTCTCCGCATTTAAATGGGAAGGTTCAGGGTATAGGTTGTTTTGTCAATCACAACCATTTCACCAATATACTCGCCGTGTTTTTGTAAAGGTGATTGGATGTTTGAAGGTTTCTCCGCACCTGATCCCTTCTTTCTAAATTGATCAATTCTTTAAATGCTTCCCTTCGCATTTCGTTTCCGGGCAATATGAAAAATCCCCTCTTTTATGTGCCATCGTATTGTATCTTTAATCTCATTTTTTGAATTTTCCATCGCATTCTTTAATGTATACCTTCTTCCTAGTTCTTTGGCAAATATTTCAATGAATGTGTTTTTCTGAGCTTAATTTTTCAGAAACATCCTCAAGTGAAAGTGAAGATGTCTCCGGTGCAAGGAAAAGTGTTAAAAGGAGGGATAAAAGTATAAAGGAAAGGAAGAAAAGTGATCCGTACAAAAGACCCAGACCCTTCTGTATAACGGGGAATAGAAAAACACCAATAATTGCACCTATTCTGCTTACAGTTGTTGCAAGACCCTGGGCAATGCCTCTTATTGATGTTGGGAACAGTTCAACTGAATAGGCAAAGCTCAGAATTCCTCCTGGCCACTGTTCCATTGACGCAAAAATTATGAACATTGGTAAAAGGTAATAGGGATTTATTTTAATCAAAAATGGAAGAATGATGAAAATTGATGCCATCACTGCAAATCCAAAAATTGTTGGCCATTTTCTTCCCCATCTATCAACCAGGTAGATTAAAATTATATATGAAATTATTGGAAAAGGTGCAGTTATGGCTGTAAAAAGAGCTATTTCATAAAGATTTTTTATTCCGTACAAACTGTAAAGGGTTGGAGTGTAAAAACCAAGACCGTAGGATCCAACATCGAATCCGAACCAGACTATTAATACGAAAAGTGTGTATTTTAAATAATTCCTGAATAGATCACCAATGAAATATTTTTTTCTGCTCAGGTATCTTATCTATGTTTAGCTTTTCCTTTCCAATTTTTTCGGCCATTTCCATTTTACCCTTTACAACAAGCCACCTTATGGATTCCGGCATAAGATCCCTCAAAAATATTATGGGCAGAGCTATTATTGCACCAAAGAGAAAAGCGTACCTCCAGGAATTTTCAATTCCAGCGTATAGTGAAAAATAGTTAACAATACCTGCAAAAAATGTTCCTATCCAGTAGAACATTATGCTGTACATGAGTAATTTCCCTCTACTTTTTGAAGGTGCATATTCAGCAATAAGGCTTGAACTTATTGGATAATCCGCACCTATACCAACACCCATCAGCATTCTAAATATTATAATCTGCATGATATTTTGAGAGAATGCTGACTGTGCAGCAAAAACAACAAAAAAGATCATGTCTATTATAAACATTGTTTTTCTCCCTATTTTATCGGCAAGATAACCAAAGGTAACACCGCCTATTGCCATTCCTATCAATGCGCTTGAAAGTATCAAACCATAAAGGAAAGAGTTTGTTGATGGAGAAAAATTGAACGTTAGGGAGATAGGTATTATGGAAAAGGATATGACAGATAGATCATACCCATCCAGGAATACACCCATGGATGCAATTGTTGTTAAAATCCAGGGAATCTTTTGGTTTTAATCTCATCCATGTTCATTGCTTTCCTTTATTTAAAAGAATATATAATAATTTTTAGAAATTTTATTTTAAACTCATAACGATCATGGAAATAACGATAAGAAAGGCACCAATCATGGCTATGAAACTCAACGTTTCACCAAGTATCAGGTAGGAAAAAATAACTGCAAATACTGGTTCGGATGTAAGAAATATGGACGCTTCACCGGATGTTAATTCTTTCTGGGCAATGTTCTGAATTAGAATTGCAAGACCAGTTGCAATAATACCCAGAAAAAGTATTGAAAATATTGAAAAGTATCCAAGAACGAATGAATAATTGAATGGTAAAAAGAGAATGCTGAGGATACCAACAGTGAAAATCTGGAAGAAAACTATAACAAATGGATCCTTCATTTTCACATATTTATCAACAAGCACTATCTGGAATGCATAACTTATAGCTGAAAGGATTGTTAGGAAATCACCAAAATTAATTGTATGTGTCTCATAAAAATTTGTAAGAAGGATTAAACCAAAAATTGAAAGAAAAAGTGAAATTATAAGCCTGATTGTGATTTTCTCCTTCAATAAAAAATATGCGATCAATGGTGCAATAACAACATACAAACCGGTTATAAGACCTGAATGGGAAGATGTTGTAAACTCAAGACCAACGGTCTGAAAAATATAACCAAAGAAAAGTGAAATACCTATCATAAACCCATAGAAAATTGATACCCTGTCAGATTCAATAATTCTCCTTGGATAAATAAGGAATAGAACAAGCGTTGCTATCAAAAACAGATCGGAAGAGCG
>JAVRLI010000037.1:0-6873 GCA_031961525.1 Thermoplasmatota archaeon
TAAAATATAATGGTATTACATTTTTCACCTCCTACCTCTGGTATCCGGGGCAGTTCAACCAGCCACCTATTATGAAAAATGGTGTTATGGCACCATATGGATCAAACTTTGGTTCACTTCTATTCATTCTTGGAACAATTTTAACATCATTGCTTGCTATAATCATAGTTTTGCCTTTGAGTTTGTTTCTATCAATAACAATTCATCTTTATATCCCTTACAGACTAAGAAAAATTGTTTACAACATGGTACAGATATTTGCAGCAATACCAAGTGTTGTTTATGGCCTGTGGGGCATTGTTGTACTTGAACCATTTCTCTACTATTACCTTGAACCATTTTTAAGGGACACGCTCGGTTTCATTCCATTCTTTTCCGGTGATATTTACAGCGGTGCTGGAATCATTGCATCAACAATAATTCTTACAATCATGGTTCTTCCAATAACAACTGCTGTGATAATGGAAAGGTTTGAATCCATGCCTGAAATCATAGTAAATGGTGCATTTGCCCTTGGTGCAACAAGATGGGAGGTTGCAAAACATATACTTGTTAAATTCTCCTCAAAACAGATCCTTGGGGGAACACTTTTAGGTCTTGCAAGGGCCATAGGTGAGACCATGGCTGTTCTCATGGTAAGCGGTTTTGCCCTGAACATAATGCCATCAAACATATATTCACCAATAAATACAATGGCAGCAGCAATTGCAGCTTTGCTGGACAGCGCCTTCATAGATCCAACAAACATGAACCTTTATGCATTATCAGAACTTGGTCTTGTTTTACTTATCATATCCATGATCGTGAACATAATTGGTAGAACGATTGTTGGAAGGGGTGTAATAAGGGGGAGTTTTGAATGAACAGGATAATTAAGGACAAAATTGTTTCTTTAATTGGTATAATAATTCTTTCAATTGTTCTTTTCATTCTCTTTGACATTTTCATATTCATATTTTTGAACGGTGGTAGTGCAATAAACCTGTACATGCTAACACATACGGGTGATACAACATCAGGAGGTATTCTGAACGCCATAGTTGGAACCTGGGAACTTGTTGGTTTTGCACTTTTAATATCCATACCTGTTGGTCTTTTCAGCGCAATTTACATCAGTGAATATTCATCAACAAAATTTGGATCATTCCTAAAAACTGTGAACGATCTAATAACAGGTATACCATCAATCGTTCTCGGTTTATTCGGTTTCCTTTTCCTTGTCATATATTTGAATTTTGGTTATTCAATTCTTGCAGGTGGTATAACGCTCGGTATTACAATGATACCATACATAACGAGATTGACAGAAATGGCATTATCAGGTATACCGGATGAAATGAGAATAAATGCCTATGCCCTGGGGGCAAACAAATTCCAGACAATAAGAAGGATTCTCCTAAGATCCGCATTCCCTGGTTTTATGGCAGGTATTATTCTTGCTGTTAGCATTGGAGCGGGGGAAACTGCACAGCTATTGTATACTGCAGGGTGGAACAACTATTTCCCTCAATCATTTACACATTCACAGGTTGCATACCTGACATATGTTGTATGGACAGGTATAAACCAGCCATCAGCATATTCGCACAACCTTGCTTACGTTTCCGCCCTTATACTTGTTCTTACAATCCTTATTCTAACAATAATACTCAGGGTTGTTTTCAGGAGGGTGCGTTAATATGGATGATATTGTGAAATTTGAAAATTTTTCGGTATTTGTAAAAGATAAAACCATTCTTGATAAAATAAACTTAGGAATAAAGGAGAAAAAGGTGAACACAATACTCGGCCCATCAGGATCTGGTAAAACAACAATTCTCAAGGCTATGAACAGAATTATAGAAATGTATCCCGAATACAGAATTGATGGAAAAATATACCTCAATGGAAGGGACATCATGGATTATGATGTTTTTGAAGTAAGGAGAAGGGTAGGTATGGTTTTTCAGCAACCTGTTCCCTTCCCATTGTCCATATATGAAAATGTTGCCTTCGGACCCAGGATACATATGAAAATAAAAAAGAAGGATCTTGATGAAATCGTGATAAACGCATTGAAAAAAGCTGACCTTTACGATGAGGTAAAGGATGATCTGAACAGATCTGCATTGAAACTATCAGGAGGGCAGCAGCAAAGGTTATGTATTGCAAGGGCCCTGGCTGTGAACCCTGAAATTTTGATGATGGACGAACCAACAACATCACTTGATCCCATATCATCGAGAAAGATTGAGGATCTCATAGTATCATTGAAAGAAAACTATACAATTGTTCTTGTTACACATGATATAAGACTTGCAGCAAGGATATCGGATATTGTCACATTCATTTACAATGGAAGGATCCTTGAAACTGGAACAGCAAGAGAAATTTTTGAGAATCCAAAGAATGAAATAACTGAAATGTTCATTACAAAAGGAATAGGGTGATTTTATGGAAAAGAGAAAATTTGATTTGGAAATGGAAAAAATATACGGTGAATTGAACCGGATGATTATGATTCTGGATTCCATGATTGACACACTTTTTATGGGCCTTGATGATCTGAATTTAGAAACAACTGAAATCATAAGGAACATGGATATATCACTCTATAAAAAAGTGAAAGAGCTTGAAAGCAAATGCATTGAAATTTTATTACTTTACTCTCCAATGGGAAGGGATCTTAGGAATATAATAACGCTTTTCACCATGCTTGAGGATCTTGACAGGATGGGCAGGTACACATACGATATTTCACTTGAAATATCAAATATTGCAAAGATTTCACATTCAGAAAATTTCAATCTAATAAAGGATATGAATATGAAGGTGAGGGATATGGTGAAAAAGTCCATTGAATCATACATATTAAAGAATGAAAATATTGCTTATTCTCTCTCAAATTACGATGATGAAGTTGATTCATTGTATATAAAAATCAGGGAAAAGATAGTCCAGGATATTTCAAAAAATATTGAGGATCCTGGAAGGGGCATATCTTACATATTGATTGCAAGATACCTTGAAAGAATGGCTGATCATGCTGTCAGCATGGGTGATAAGGTAATATACCTGACAAGGGGTGAAATAAGAATACACAAAATTCTTCCTTAATTTTTTATGAAAAAGTGAACAGGGAAATTTGAAAAATTGGAGAATTTTAGAGTGGTTCTTTTGATTTAAAATTTTTTCTCTATGTAATTCACAATGCTTTTGAATATCCTCCTTCCTGGATCATCACCACCATTCCTCAGGTATTCAGGATGCTGATACCTGAAAAATGCCCTCTCAGGATGGGGCATAAGACCGAGAACATTGCCCATGCTGTTGCACATTCCTGCAATGTTGTAAATTGATCCGTTTGGGTTCCATGGATAACCTGCATAATTACCATTTTTGTCAACATACCTGAAGGCTATCTGTCTGTTCTCAATCATTTCTTCAAGAATTTTATTTTCAAGAACAACACGCCCTTCAGCATGCGCTATGGGTAATGCAACTATTTCCTCATCCATTGAATTCAAAAGCTTGCATGATGTATTTTCCTTTTTCACATAAATCCATCTGCATTCGAATCTGTTTGATATGTTTGGTGCAAGTGCTGCCTGAGGTTTTTCACTCCACAATGTTTCCGTGCCAGGTAAGAATCCAAGTTCAATCAGAACCTGGAAACCATTGCATATACCAACAATAGCCCTTTCACTTTCTATGAAATTAAAAAGATCCCTTGATACCGTTCCCTTCATCCTTGATGCAAATATTGCCCCGGCCCTTACATAGTCCCCGCCGGAAAAACCGCCAGGGAAAACGAGTATATGGTAATCCTCAAGGTTCACCTTTCCGTTTTCAAGGAGCTTAAGGTGAACATATTCAGGCTTTGTTCCAAGGCTTTTGAATGAAACATATGTTTCATCCTCGCAGTTAGTTCCCTCCATCCTGACAATTGCTACCCTGATATCACCCTTATCCATGGACATCCCTCCCCGGGAAATCCATCCAGTATCTTCTCATTTCATCGATATCACTCTTCAGAATTCTCCTTCTCCTGTCATTTATTATTAAATTACCTGAAGAGTTTGTTTTACCAATTTTATAAATTTTCATGTTTTTGAATATTTTAATGAATTCTTCCTCCCTTTCTTTATCTACTTCCACAACCCATCTTGTGTTACTTTCTGAGAATAGCTTGAAATCGGTTCTCATTAGACCAAGTGGTGAAAGGTTTATATCAGCACCTATATCTCCGCCCATAGACATTTCAGCAATTGTTACAGCAAGACCACCATCTGAAACATCATGGCATGATAAAATTATTCTTTCATCCATTGCCCTGAGCATTCTATCCACACTCTTTTTCAATATTTCAAAGTTTACCTTTGGAACAATCGTACTGCTTATTTTTAAAATATCATAGTATAATGATCCGCCCATCTCCTGCTTAGTTTCATTGATAATGTAAACAGGATTACCATCCTTTTTAAAATCGGAACTCACGCCCTTTCTTATATCCTTAACTATACCAACAGCCATTAATGTTGGTGTTGGAGGTATTGATATTCCACTATTTTCATTGTAAAGGCTAACGTTTCCAGATACATAAGGTATTTTCATGTACCTTGCTATTTCACCAAGACCCCTTGCAGATTCGTAAAGCTGCCCCATTACAACAGGATTCTCAGGATTTCCAAAGTTTAAATTATCGGCCATGGAATGGGGTCTTGCATTTACTGAAACAAGGTTTCTTATTGCTTCATCAAAGATTGATATGGATCCCCAGTATGGATCTATAGCGGTAATTCTTGGATTTGATGTTGATGTTATTGCAATACCCCTGTATGAATTTTCTAAAGGTTTAATTATTGATGCATCACCATGCGATTCACTACCTATTACACCAACAAGAGGTTTTAGAACCGTCTGTCCCTTTACCTCATGATCATACTGCCTTATAACATAAGCCTTGGATGCAACGTTTGGATTTGATAATACTTTGAAGAAAATATCCCTGTAATCTGGTTCAGGAGGGATAATATCCTCAACAACCTGTGCTGGATATTCTATTTTATATGGCCTGCAGTAAACAGGACCTGATGTGAGAAAAACAAGATCCATGTCAAGAACCTTAAGATCTTTGTAAAATATCCTTAATATCTTTTCCTTGATTGTTCTTCCAATTACGTTTATTTCAACATCCCATGATCTGAATATATCAAAAACCTTCTCAAGATTTTCATCAGAAACTGCAAGAAGCATCCTTTCCTGTGATTCACTCACCCATATTTCCCATGGTGCAAGATCTGGTTCCTTCAATGGAACATTCTCAAGGTGTATTTCAGCACCAACACCACCAGCCAGGCACATTTCACCAACAACGCTTGAAAGACCTCCACCACCAAGATCCTTCATGCCATGAATGAGATCTTTATCAACTGCCTCAAGAACAGCATGTATCAACGGTTCCTTTATTATTGGATTGCCCAGCTGAACAGCTGTCCTCTCCACCTTTTCATTTTCACTGAATACCCTGCTTGCAAAGGTAACACCATGAATTCCATCCCTTCCTGTTTTACCACCAACAAGAACAAGGTTATAGTTTATCTCGCTCACCCTGCTCCTTATTATGTTTTTCTTCTTTGCAATGCCGAGACAGCCAACGTTGACAAGTATGTTGTTCAGAAACCTGTTATCAAAGTATGTTAGTCCCGTGAGAGTTGGTATACCGACCCTGTTTCCATAGTCCCTGATACCTGAAACAACACCATTAAATAAAAAGAATGGATGCTTTGTACCTTTTGGTAATTTTTCGTATGGATAGTTAAGGTTTGCAAAGAATATTGAATCAACAAGCGCAATGGGTTTGGCACCCATGTTAAGAACATCCCTTATTATACCACCTACACCCGTTGCAGCACCACCGTAGGGCTCAACAAAACTTGGATGGTTATGGCTTTCCATCTTGAAAACATATGCATGCTCTTTATCGAATTCCACCACGCCCGCATCATCACCAGTCAAAATAACATCTGGTGAATCAATTCCTATTATGTACTTTTTCAGAACAAACTTTGAACTTTTGTAACAGCAATGTTCGCTCCATGCCTGTGCTATCGCCTGTATTTCAACATCAGTTGGATCCTTTTTGAGTGAACGGAAGTAGGATCTTATTCTCAGCATTTCATCAAGACTCAATGAAAGACCGAGATCCCTGCTTAAATTTAAAAGCTCTTCCTCATCCATTTCCCTTACGGGTATAACCCATACAGGATAATTTTCATTAAGCCTGTACATCAGATCCTCTCCACCTCTACTCTGTATTCATGTATTACCGGATTAACCAACAATCTATCGCACATTTCATTGGCAACCTTTTCAGGATCATCCGTATCTTTTATCAAAATTTCATAGTTCTTTGATATTGAAACATTTTCAATATCATTGAATCCAAGTAAAATTAAATTCCTTTTTACAGCAAGTGCTTCCGGATCCTCAATCCCTTCCTTCAATTTTACAGTTATCCTCAATTTGATCATAATTATGTAATGTATTGTTTATATTTAAACTTGAAGAGATTTTTAAGAAACATTATCTAAATCAAAGCAGAGATTTTATATACTATTATTTCTTTTTGTAAAATTGACTCCTCTTTGTATAAGAGGAGTCAGGGTCGGGATAAATAGGCAGTAACTCTGTTCCTTGACCTTCGAGGTCGTTCATGAAAAGAGTACTGCCTCTCCGACTCTTACACCTTTCCCATTTTAACTTTAAAAATTTTTAAGAAACGATTGCACCAATCTTTTTGGCTTCATTTTTTATTTCATCAATAATCCTTTCCTCATCCTTGTCACCGGCACCCAACAGACCTGTTCCAACTCCATCATGGGCTATATCTAT
>JAVRLI010000038.1:0-9077 GCA_031961525.1 Thermoplasmatota archaeon
AATTTGAAAAGATTGCTATAGATATAGTTGAACAGGCCCAGAAAAAAGGTATAGTTCTGAGAATTCTTGGTGCTCTCGCAATCTACATCCATTCATACCATTGTTCAATTTGCAGGGAAAAACATATGTTTCTTGACAGGCTTGGAAAGAATAAACCCATGTTCACCGACCTTGATCTCATGGCCTATTCTTCCCAGGCCAACATCGTTAAAAAATTCTTCGAAAATGATCTAAAATTCAAACCAAACATGTACGTAGATAAATTGTTTTCTTTAAAGTGCAATATATTCATTCAGAATATTTTCCACGTTGATGTTTTTTATGACGATCAAAATTGGTAAAAATTTAAAATAGCAATAAGAAAACTATTTATAGGAATTTGTTATAGCTGTCTTCACGGGATGACGGTCATAGAGAACAGGGAAACACCCGGTCCCATCCCGAACCCGGCAGTTAAGCCTGTTCTCGTGCCATGTGTGTACTTGGATGCGCGAGCTCCAGGGAAGCATGGCTTGCTGTCATCCCATTCCAATAAATTTTTATTGTTTTGTGGAATTTATTCAACCATGTTCCCTGAAGATGTTATAACAATTTCCAAAAAAGGAAAAAGGGAGGCAAGGAATCTTCTTTCAAAGGGAAGTTTTGTTAAATACAATTACCTGGATCCTGAAAGCGGAAAGGAAACCGAAAAAAAGTACAGACTTGTTCTGAAGGATGACAATGGAAACGTTGAGGAATATTTTGTAATTGAAACAAAAGGAAACAGATATTTGATGATACCTGCCAAGGAAAAGGAGGGAAGAAAAATCTGGGATGGAAAGGAATCTGTGGATCTTGAAAATTTACTGAAATGATCTACGAGTTAATTTTTGCAAGTGTAACAACAAAATAAAGAGTTTTTCCTGCAAGGAAATTGTTGAAATTCAATGTAATTGTTGTTGATGTAATGTTTGAAACATATGCACCATTTGGAAGAAATGTATAGAGCTGTGTGACAATTTCATAGAATATGTTTGTTGAATTTGCATTAATGATCCTGTACCCCCATGGAACATTTGAGTATGGATAGTATATTGTACCTGAAGATGCATCATTCTCTATTGTTACATTGTCTTCAAGAGAATTGAAAGAAATAACAATATCGTTCCATCCGAATATTTTATCTTTGTAAACACCGCCTGAATATGGTGTCTCACCTGTTCTATTCTCAAATTGTTGAAGTGTTAAATACTGTATCCTGGATACATTTCCATAAACTGAAATGTTTTTTATAAGAGAAGAATTGTAAGGATAACCCAGAGACGGTGGAACAACTATAAGTTTTGTTTCACCCACACGCATGCCTATGAGACCTTCACTGAAACCCTTTATTACCTGATTTGATCCCGCAGTGAAATTGAATGGCTGGAACGATGAAGGATATTTGAAATTTGGTGCCTTGGGATAAGTTACATTATCATCGGCAACACTTTTGATGTTTGTATCAAATACATAGTGAACATGATTTATAATAATGTAACCGTAATAGAAAACGGAAACCTTTGTTCCATTTGTAACCGATGGAATAGATTTACTAGTAAAGTAACTTTCATAAACAAAATATGTACCTGTGGATGCAACAACAATGATTGCTATTAGTATTGCAACGAATATTCCAAGTTTCATTGATCCTGCGAATGTTTCAATGAATAAAAAGGTTTTGATCCATCAAAAGAATTATATCAAAAAAGATAATATTATTTTTGATGGGAGACATTATTGATGAAATTAATGTGATGATAAGGAATGAGAGATCATCAAAATCTAAGCTTAAAGAAATACAAAAGGATTTTTACGATAATGTTGAGATGGAATTAAAAAAATTGAAGAATGAACTAAGAATGGCCAGTGAAAAGGGTGATCTTGAATACATAACCATGATAATGGGAAAAATTAAGAGTGTGGAAAATTCATTAAAGGAACTTAAAAGTTTAAGGTTTAAAAAGATTGCAATAATGGCAATTGAGGATGCTTTTTCAAATATCAAGCAGAACCTTGAAGGTCTTACATCTGAGGAAAAAATACTTTACATGGATCTCAGGGAAAAATTCGATTACTATTTAAACCATAAACCCAAGGAAGAAAAGGTTGAAGAAAAGATTGAGGAGAAAAAAGAGAAGGTTGAGGAGAAAGAGAGATTCAGGGTTGTTAGGATGCTTGTTTCAATGGAACTTGCTGATTTCAACAGGGATCTCATTCTCAACAAGGAAGATATTGTTACATTGAGTGAAAGGCTTGCAGAAGCCCTCGAAAAGAAAGGACTGGCACAGATTATGAAAGAAAATCAATAAAGTGGAAGTGATCCTGTCACCTTATCAATCAAATTCTCTCTATCAGGTCCTATGCCAAGAACAGTTATTGTTCCAGGGGAAAGTTCGGTAAGACCTGCATCCTGAATCAATATTGCAAATAGATTGTTTATTCTGGCCAGTTCCCTTAACTGTATCAGTTCATTCAATGTTTTAACCTTGAGGATAACCTTTTTCTGACCCTCCTCATACCATGCATCAAATATTTCCCTTCTGTTTCTATAGGCATTTATTGCACATTCAACAGCTGCATGAGCAATCTGTACCGCAATTTTTCCCTTTGAAATTTCAAGATCCTCTCTAACAACAACCACAAGCTTGTAAAGCATTGAAATCACTATATATTTTATAAAAATAAACTTTCCCCATAAAGATTTTATAGTATCTTTCATTTAAAGATCCTAGCCCCGTGGTGTAGCGGCCAAGCATAGCGGGCTCTGGACCCGCAGACGGCAGTTCGAATCTGCCCGGGGCTGCTTTTTAGTTCTTAAAAACAGATTTATTAACTTTCAAAATAATGAAAATGTTTATAATCTATCTCAAAGAAAAATTTACCAGTCATGCATGGTTTCAATTTTTAAAAATTATGCCAGGGATCCATTGGATATTGAAAAGAAGGAGTTTTAGCAGTGTTAATTAAAAACGATTGTATGTTTTTCCATATAATAATATTTTGTTATACTTTAATACAGCAATGTAAATATTTTATTTTTAAGGTTAAGTTTTAAAATAATTTTAAAACGATTAATCAATAATGTAAAAAAAATTTCGTTTTAAAAAAACGAATTTTATGATAAAATTAATGTTTGTTATATCATAACATACGAAAATCGATAAATTTATATCGTTTTTTGTTATTCACCAATCGTGGGATTATGATATGGGAGGTCTGGATTGGGCTCTTGATTCTCTCAACGGGAATTGTTGTTAAGAATTGGAAATTATATTCCATTCTGTATGCATCTTCCATATTTTTAATTCTCATTCCTTTAGTTTATGATTTACTATCCTTCATATGCTACATTTTACTCTCCCTTACAGTTGTTTTTTCAATATATCTTATAACAAGAAAAAATCCGGATTTTCATAGAACAGGATATGAATACACGATCTTTTTAATTCTTCCTGCTTTATTCTTCATTTCACTCATTTTTATAAACTCCGATATTTACAATGCCACATTTGGAATTATTTCCATTTCATCATTCTGTTTACTTTTAACCAACGATCTTGCAAAGATAATGAGTGTTTTACCTAACATTGAGCTGGCATTCCTTTACCTGATCCCCCCTGGTATCAATATTACCGTTCTCCTTATTCTTGAAATCCTGCCATTCATTATAATATTTGTTGCAACATATTTAATAATAAACATACAGAAAAATTTTGGAGAGAGATCTGTCCAGACCATAACAAAATTGAGGTGGTGAACATGGATCTTTTAACTTTTTCATTGATCGTTCCTTTCCTGACTGCTCCATTTGCATTATTATTAAACAGAATACCAAGAATATCCGGAATTGTTTCAACTATTTCTGTTATGTTTTCAACCATTTCATCTCTATTTTACATCAACCACACTGGACCAATAAATGTCTATTCATTTAAAATATTTGGAATCATACCCATTAACCTGGATTTCTATCTAAATTCACTTTCCTGGCTACTCTGGTTTATAGTTTCATTTGTTGGATCCATGTGCCTTCTCTATTCAATTACCTATATGATCGATGACCGTTCACCCGGTAGATACTATTTCTGGATGCTCCTATTCATTGGTGGTGGTATTGGTGTTGCACTAACAAACAACACAATTTTCCTTGCAATGTTCTGGGAAATAACAACAATTTCATCCTTTGCGCTCATAGGACATTGGACAGATAAAAATGATTCACTATTTGGATCAATAAAGGCTTTGCTTATCACATCAATTGGTGGAATATCGATAATTCTTTTCGCCATACTTTCATATGTATTTCTGGATACAACAAGCATAGATAGAATCATTTCAAATTTTGGTTCACTTGGGGAGTTTTATAAAAACATATTGCTTTTCCTTTTACTGTCAGCATCACTTACAAAATCCGCCCAGTTCCCATTTAACTCCTGGTTACCTGATGCAATGGCAGCTCCCACACCTGTAAGCGCCCTTCTTCATGCAGCTGCCATGGTAAAACTGGGTGTGTTTCTTTTTGCAAAATTCCTTATTCTATTCACCTATTCTCCATTCTGGCTTTTCCTTATTCTTATATTAACAACAATATCAATTGTTTATGGTGCAATATATGCCAACGCACAGAGTGATATGAAAAGAATACTGGCATACTCAACCATAAGCCAGCTCGGTTACATGTTCCTTGCCTTCTCAATTGGTGGAATAGCCTATTACAACAATCTTTATTTTGTTTCATCCCTCGCCTATCTTGCCGGAATGTTTCACATGCTTAACCATGCAATGTTCAAGGCTTCCCTCTTCCTTGGATCAGGTATTGTTGAGCATAAAACGCATACAAGGAACATTGAACATCTGGGTGGTTTATCCAGATATCTGCCATTCACATCATTTGCATTCACAGTTTCATCACTTTCATTGATTGGAATACCCATTTTCAATGGTTTTGTAAGCAAGTGGTTAATATATCAGAGCATTACAGGATCCATTGTTGATTTTCCCTACGGCCAATTATTTTCCCTTGTTCTTATCTGCGCAATGGCTGGAACAATTTTCACCTTCCTGTACTCAATGAAAATGTTAAACGGTGTATTCTATGGTGTACCGAGAAAATATGAAATAGTGAATGATGGTAAAGGAACTGAAATATTTCCAGTATTGTTGATGAGTTCACTATGCATATTATTTGGAATTTACCCAAACATAGTTCTTCCTGTTTTTGTTACAACACCCTTTACAAATTCACTCCACTTCAACTATTATTCCATTCCTGGCTTCTTTTCATCCTTTTCAGCACTTTACACATTTCTGGTGATAACATCAGCCCTTCTTGTTGGTTATGCATTCTACAGAACCAATAGATCAAGGATTTCGGAAACATTTACAGCCGGAGAGAAAAAGGAGGTACTTGCAAATGGTGGTGATTACATTTCAAGTAATGGCTTCATATTTGAAATAAAAAATTCGGTTAGAAATGTGGGCGAATATTTTGATGCTGATAGATTTTATTATTCCATATCAAAATTAATGGATAGATTTTCAACAAAAATAAGGATGGTTCATACAGGATCACTTACATTCTATCTTTCATGGATTGTAATAATGTTAATCATTCTTCTGGGGGTGGTTTTATGATTGATGGTATGAAACCTGTTATGGAGAATAATCGTGAAATTTTCTATCTTCTTGATCCGTCAAAAATAAGAGATGTTGCTTTAAAATTCAAGGAAAGTAAAATGAGACTTATGACCCTAACATCAATTGATCTTAACAACATAATTGAATTGATTTACCATTTTGACTGTGAAGGAAAAATTGTACATTTGAAGGTTGATATACCAAAAGATAAGCCTGAAATTGACAGTATTGTTGATATCTATCCCAATGCTGATTTTGGTGAAAGGGAATCCCATGATCTTATGGGAGTGATATTTAAAGGTAACAGTATGAAAAGACTGGTTTTACCAAGAAACTGGCCAGAAAACAATTACCCCATGAGGAAGGATTTTGTTCCTCCCGGGAAGGTGCATGATTGATGTCATTAGTTGTTCCTGTTGGACCATATCATCCTGCAATACACGAACCTGAACTTTTCAGGTTCACAGTTGAGGGTGAGGAAATTGTAGATGTGGATGTGGTTGTTGGGTATGTTTACCGTGGAATAGAAAAAATAGCGGAGGGAAGACCAATAGACAAGGTAATATTCCTTGCAGAAAGAATATGTGGAATATGCTGCGAGGCACATATGAACTGTTTTGCACAGGCCTGTGAAAATATTGCAAAGATAGAGGTACCGGATAGGGCAAGGTACATAAGAACGATGGTGCAGGAAATAGAAAGAATACACAGCCATCTTCTCCTTCTGGGCGTTGCGTGCCATGAGCTTGGTTTTGATACACTTTTCATGCACACCTGGGGAATAAGGGAGAATATTATGGAGGTTGCTGAGATACTCACGGGTAACAGAAAAACATATTCAATGATCACGCTCGGAGGTGTAAGAAGGGATATTACGCCAGATCTCGTTGAAAAGGTAATACCAAGACTTAAAAAAATTAAGGAATTTTTACCATATTTGAGGGATACATTTGAATCAAGCAGAACAATAGCGATAAGAACAAATGGAAAGGGGATAATAAAATACCATGATGCATACCACCTGGGACTTGTTGGGCCATTTGCAAGAGGTTCCGGTGTTAACAATGATATCAGGGCAAGGGATCCTTACGCAGCTTACAAGGATCTCGGTGTTGATGTGAAGTTGATGAGCGAGGGCGATTCCTGGGCAAGGTATATGGTAAGAATAATGGAACTTGAGGAAAGTATTGATCTGATAATGAGGGCACTTGATGCCCTTCCGGGAGGACCAATCTCTGACAATTTCCCGCAGGGACCAATTGATGGTGAAACACTTGCAAGGGTTGAGGCCCAAAGGGGTGAGGATATGCATTACCTTAAAATTGTAAATTCAAGGAATCCTTACAGATGGCGCGTAAGGGTACCAACTTATGCAAACCTTGCAGCTGCGAAACTTCTTTTCGTTGGATCAACAATAGCTGATATTCCCGTGAATCTTGGTTCCATGGATCCCTGCTTTGGATGCACAGATAGATTTACAACAATCGATAATCGTTCATCAATTGTGAAAATTTACACAAGGGATGAACTTTTAAGGAGGGGTAAAAATGATCTCTGAATATTTGTACATCGCATTATTCACGCTGATGATTTCTTCACCACTCTTTTCTTTTTTTTCCTGGAAAATTAAGAATGTAATATCATTCATCATAGTTTTCATTTCCCTTGCACTTGTAATATTTCTTGTATCATTACTATATGTTTATCCATCAAAATACCTGAATTTCACAATAAACGAAATAAGTTTTCTCTTTCTCATTGTGAATGCCATTGTTTCCTTTGCAGTTTCCCTATACTCATACTCCTATGGTGTTGAAAATAAATTTCTTACAGCTTTTCTTATCTTTTCATACTCAATGGATTTAATGTACCTGTCTTCAGATATATTAACACTTTATATTTTCTTTGAAATTTCAGCAATAGTATCAATCTATCTAATATCCTATTCAAAGGGTCTTGCTTTTGAGGCCAGCTTCAAATATTATGTCCTTTCCATATTCTCTTCATCATTCATTATAGGTGGAATCGCTTGCTATGGATCCAATTTTCTGATACCTTTGAAAGGCACTTTAAATGCAATTTCAACAATTCTTTTCTTTGTTGGATTCGGAACAAAAAGTGCCCTATTCCCGTTCCATGCATGGTTACCTGATGCACATTCTGAAGCTCCTACACCAATTTCAGCCATGCTATCTGGGCCAATGCTAAACACAGGTGCATATGGTATACTTATGACCATTACACCTGTAATTCAGCAAACAAGTGTTCTGCAAACAATATTTCTGATAATTGGGGGTTTGACCATATTCCTTGGTTCATCCTTTGCCCTGACACAGAAGGATGTTAAAAGGGCACTTGCATATTCAAGCATTGGGCAGCTTGGATATATAGTTACTTCATTTTCACTTGGAACATATGCAGGAATAATTGCTGGAATTTTTTACGCAATTGTACATGCATCAACAAAGGCTTTGCTCTTCCTTTCATCCGGTGTTGCAGTTAAGGCTACGGGATCAAGGGAAATAGATAAAATGGGGGGTTTGAAGGATAGCATGCCATTTTCAACCTGGACCTTCGGTATCGGTGCTTGGACACTTTCAGGACTCCCTCCATTTCCAGGTTTCTTCGCCAAAATTTTTGTTCTCTATGCGCTTGTTTCATACTATACGGTTTCCACGAATCCATCAATTATATTCGCCTTTATTCTGGCTTTGGTTTCAACCTTTATAACAATGACCTACACAATCAGAAGATTGTGGCATGGTATATATCTTGGTGAAAGTAAGGATGTTAAATTTAAAGAATCTGTATTTTTCAGGATACCTGAAATTATACTATCAACACTCATTCTTTCATTTACTTTTCTACCATTCATGCTGGAGGTGGTTTCATGAACATACTTGACATTGCACTGATAAAATCACCATGGGTTTTCCATTTCAATGCCGGATCCTGCAATGGTTGTGATATTGAGATTTTATCGGTATTAACACCAAAATATGATGTTGAAAGGTTTGGTATAAAGCTTGTTGGCACACCAAAGCATGCGGATGTTTTACTTGTAACCGGTCCTGTAAACATGAAAGCATACGACAGGTTAAAAATCATATATGATCAGATACCTGATCCCAAGGTGGTTGTGGTTGTTGGAACCTGTGGATCAAGTAAGGGTATATTTGATGGAAGTTATGCATTAACAGGACCGGTGGAAAACGTTATTCCTGTTGATGTTTATATACCTGGCTGCCCTCCGAGACCCGAGGCAATTATTTCCGGCATATACAGAGCAGTGCAGAAATTACCGTTAAAGAAAAAAAGGTGGTGAGGGATGATATTTGAAATTATAATTATTCCCATATATGTGATATTTATTTCAATTATTTTTCAGTGGATGAGAAGAAAAATTAAGGCAAGATTAC
>JAVRLI010000039.1:0-8859 GCA_031961525.1 Thermoplasmatota archaeon
GCAAGGACAGGTGCACCAATGACATACACGATCCATGATAAGGGATTGAGCACAGAAATTTCATGGAAGAATAAGGATTCCTATGGTAAAAATATTCCAACAAGGAACAGGGCCCAGCTTTACAGACTGAGAAAATGGCAGAGAAGAATAAAGGTTTCAAATGCAGCTGAAAGGAACCTTTCACAGGCTTTACAGGAAATGGAAAGGATGGCATCAAACCTCAACATACCTAAGGATGTTAGGGAAACCGCTGCAGTTATCTACAGAAAGGCTGTAAGGGAGAACATGATAAGAGGGAGAAGCATTGAGGGTGTTGTTGCAGCATCAATATACGCAGCATGCAGGATGTTGAACATACCAAGAACACTTGAGGAAATAGCTGCCGTAACAAGGATAAAAAAGAAGGATATTGGTAGAACATACAGGATTATGGCAAGAACTCTAAAATTGAATCTATTCCCATCAAACCCCGAGGATTATGTTGACAGATTCTGTGCAAAATTGAACCTTTCAGGAGAGGTGAAAAAGAAGGCCCTTGAAATCATCAAGCAGGTTGAAGAAAAGGGCTTAACATCAGGCAGGGGACCAACAGGTGTTGCTGCCGCAGCCATATATATTGCAGCAGTCTTGAACAATGAAAGGAGAACACAGAGAGAAGTGGCAGAGGTATCTGGTGTAACAGAGGTAACGATAAGAAACAGGTACAAGGAAATATCTGAAAAACTTGGTATAAAAATAGAGATATAAATATCTGAAAAGTCTTTTATACAATTTTTTTATTCTATTCCTAAATGAAGATTGCCTATGCCATATGTTCGCTTGGTCTCGGTCATGCTTCAAGATCCGTTCCTCTTATTGAAAAATTGATAAATGAGGGGCATGATGTTTATGTTATAGCACATGGAAGACCAATACATTTTATAAAAAAATATTTTAATGATATAAAAATAATTGATATACCGGATTTTCCTATTGAGTACACAAAATCCCCTGCGGCCCTCTTCCCTTACATAATATTCAAATCACCAAGAATTATTGAATCGTTACTTAAAGAACACAGTAAATTCGTTAAACTATTCAACAAAGAAAATTTCAATGCTGTAATAAGTGATAACAGGTATGGTATTTTTGCACCTGTTAATTCAAATGCAAAATCATTTCTAATAACGCATCAACTAAGGATCATGAACCCTTACAGGATAAAATTTCTTGAGGATCTAAGCATGTTCTATAATTCATATTTGCAGAAATATTTCAACAAGATTCTTGTTCCTGACTTTGAAGAGAATTCACTTTCTGGTGATCTTTCTCATAACCTTAAATATATTGATGTGAAAAAAGTGAAATATATTGGACCCGTATCACAGTACAGAAAAATTGATACTGAAAAAAATATAGATATACTTTTTATAATATCAGGACCGGAACCGCAGAGAACAATTTTTCAAAACATAATTTTAAATTCGTTGAAAAATTTTGATGGAAAATATTTTGTTCTTCTTGGTAGACCTGATAAGGAAATTGAGGGGAAAAACATAAGGTCTTTTGTTGAAAAAGATGAAATGGAAATACTTTTGAATTCATCAAAAATTATAGTTTCAAGATCTGGCTATTCAACAATAATGGATCTTTATTTCACAGGCGGAAAGGCTGTTTTTGTTCCCACTCCGTCACAGCCCGAGCAGGAATACCTTGCCAAATATATGGAGGAAATGAATCTTGCCCTACAAATCAATCAGGATGATTTTTCAATTTCCAAAATATTTTTAAACAATAATAATATTGTGGGTTTCAAGGGAGGTTACACACTGGATAAAACTCTTGAAAGATTTATGGAGAGCATTCAGGATGTGTGAAAAATGGAAAGGAACACAAAGCTCCTGCTCATATCAATATTAATAAGTTTAATAGCAATTGCAATTATACTATCTGGTACAATTTCTAAAGATACATTTTATTATCTGTCAACAATGGATCCATTATGGCTTCTAGTGGCCCTGGCTTTACATGTTGTTTACTGGACTGTGTGGGGATTAAGAATAAATGTTCTTGTCAGGAGCCTGGGGAAGAGAATATCATTTTTAAGGTCAATGAAGGTTGTCATGGTTAATGTTCTTGCAGCATCCGTAACACCTTCCAATGCTGGTGGTGAACCGATCAGGATTAAATTGCTCAACAACTATGGATTAAGCGGTGGGGATGCAACTGCTGTTGTTGTTGGTGAAAGGGTCTCTGATGCAATATTCCTATTATCCATGTTACCAGTACTCATAATCTATTTCGGCTTTTCTCTATCGGGATACATAGGAGAACTGTTGATAGGAGCATTTGTTCTCCTTTCCCTTTTCATAATTTTTCTTGCAATAATTGTCTGGAAACACAAAAGTGTTGAGAAAATTATTACAAAGTTTGATTTTATACTTAAGCCATTCATAAAGAGCAAGGTGAAGAGGTTTCAGTTAATTGAAAAAATAAAGAAGGAATTTTTAAACTTCAAGGATGGAATAAAAATACTTGTTATGAGGAATAAATTCTATTTCATTTTGGTTATAATGTTAAGTGCAATACTCTGGTTATCAGATTTTGTTGTTTTTTCAATAATACTTTTAAGTTTCCATCAAAATCCAATATGGATATATTCATTTCTTGCGCAGATAATTATTGTTCTGCTTTCACTCCTTCCAATTTCACCTGGTGGGAGCGGAGTTGTTGAATTTGTATCAGCAATACTCTATTCGCCTTTCATAAAAAAGGATATTATAGGTATTGTAATTCTAATGTGGAGATTCGTTGTTTTCTACCTTAACATTATTGTTGGTTCATTTTTCACATTCACACACATATTTTCAAAAAAGAAATAAATAGAAGATCATGTTAAATCATGAAAATTCTCGTTTGCCCTGTTTGCGGAAGTACGAACATTTATTATGAGGCAGGTATGATAACAGGTGAAAAATACAGATGTAACGATTGTGGATACGTTGGATCATTTATAATTGAAATTGATGAAAAAGATTATGAGGAATTCATGAAATCTAAAGGTAAAAGCCTGCATGAAGGGCCCTGATATCATCATCAACGAATTTTTTTGATACATTCTCCCTTATTGCCTTTTCAATCGTTTCAATATCTATATGTGATGTTATCCTTGCGTAAGCACCCAGGAGAACCATGTTTGCAAGTTTTGGTGAAGAAATTTTTTCTGCAATTTCCGATGCATTCACAGGGTAAATGTTTTTATCATCAGGATAGTTTTTAATCAATGATGAATCAATTATGACATAATTAGCCTTCTTTGCAAGATCCATGTATTTCTGGAATGTTTTATCGTACATGAATATCATAATATCTGGCTTTGTTATAACAAGATCGTATATTTCTGAATCATCGACAATTATATCTGATGTTGTTATTCCTGATCTTACAGCAGCGGTATAACTTCTTGTCATTACAACATTTTTTCCCTTACTGGAGAATGAATTTGCAAGTATTGTTCCGGCAAGAACAACACCCTGTCCAGCCCATCCCCCAATCCTTATCTGTATCATTTCATTGCCTCCCTCACTATTTTTTCTATTTCCTCTGAAAGTTCAGGTTTTTCTATATCAACAAATTCCCCTATTTTATAGAAACCCTCAGCATTTGTTGAAAACATTTCCCTGTACCAGTGAAGCATTTCAATATGATCCATGCCAAGTACCCTTCCTTCGTATGTTGGACAGGGTGAAAGTACCTCTATGAATGAAAAGCCCCTTTTGTTCAGTGCCTTTTTTATGGATTTAATCAAATTTGGAAGATGCCAGGTTGTCCATCTGGCAACATATGATGCACCTGCCGCCTTCACAATTTCCGAGGTATTGAATGCAAAACTAGGGTTACCGTAGGGTGTTGTTACTGTCCTGTAGTTATGTTCCGTTGTTGGAGCAACCTGTCCTCCCGTCATGGCATATATACCATTGTTAACCATGATCACTGTTATTCCGATGTTTGATCTTGCTGCGTGTATCAAATGGTTACCTCCAATTGCCGTACAATCACCATCACCACTCACCACAAGAACCTTAAGTTTTGGATTTGCAACCTTTATACCTGTTGCAAATGCAATGGGCCTTCCGTGGGTCGTATGAAGAGAATCCACCTTGAGGTACGGACTTGTTATCCATGCGGAACAGCCAATGCCTGATACGGCAACAATTTCATTTTTTGGAATTTTCAGTTCATCAATTGCCCTGGCTATTGCGTTCAGTATCTGCCCATTACCGCATCCGGGACAGAATGCTGTGGGTAAACTTCTTATATAATTATTTTTTATATAATTGGCGGTGATCATCTTAAAACATCCTCCATTCTTTTTACTATCTGCTCAACAGTCGGTACAACACCGTCAATTTTCTGAAAATGTATAACCTTTTCATGGAACATTTTCTCAATTTCCATTGAATATCCCCTCAGGCTCATTTCAACAAGCAACGCTTTTTTAATTTTTTTGTTTAATTCACCCATCCTTTTTTCAGGTGCTGGCCAGAGAACTCTGGGCCTGAAATAACCTACCCTGATACCTTTTTTCCTTAGTTCCATAACTGCACCCTTTGATGGCCTTGAGGATGCACCATAGGATATTATTAAATATTCAGCATCCTCAGTGAACATTTCTTCATAATCAACAATACTATCAACATTGCTGTAAATCTTATCATGCAACCTTTTTACAAGTTTTTCCTGTACATCCGGTGATCCAGTATCCCTTGTGCCATCCGGCCTGTGCGTCGATCCTGTAACAAGCAATTCCAGACCCTTACCAAATATTCCCATTGCAGGTACCATATTCTCTCCATAAACCATTGTTTCCTCTCTTTTTTCAGCAATTTTTCTATCAACTATTTGGATCCTTTCAGGAACAATCAGGTTTTCCATCATATGACCAACCTCGGCATCTGAAAGCAGTATTACAGGAACCCTGTATGTTTCGGAAAGATTGAAAGCCTTTATTGTCAAGTCGAACATTTCCTGAACGGAATTTGGTGAAAGAACTATTGTTTCATAATCCCCGTTTGAACCAAACCTGCTCTGCATAACATCACCCTGTGCAGGTCTTGTTGCCTGACCCGTTGCAGGCCCTGCCCTTTGAACATCAACTATTACAACAGGTGTTTCTGTCATTGCAGCGTATCCAATATTTTCCTGCATAAGTGAAAATCCAGGACCTGATGTGGCTGTCATTGCCTTTAAACCAGCCCAGGATGCACCTATTATTGCAGATATACTCGCTATTTCATCCTCCATCTGAAGGAATTTACCACCATATCTAGGTAAAAGTTCTGCCATTGCCTGAGTTATTTCACTTGCAGGTGTTATTGGATAGCCCGCAAAGAATCTACATCCTGCAAGTATTGCACCGTAGGCACAGGCAAGATCACCTTCTACAAAATACCTACCTGGTTTTATCATCTCCAAACACCTCTATTGCAAAATCAGGACAGTAAAGTTCGCATAATCTACAAACAATACAGGAATCGATATCCACAACCTTTGGATAAAAAAGGCCATATTCATTGATTTCATCTGATTTATCAAGTGTTTTTTTGGGACAAACATCTATGCATATACCGCATCCTTTGCAAAGCGATTTATCTATGATTATCTGTGATGCTTTCATACAACCCAAATTAACTTTAGCGATTTTAATTTATTCCCAATTTTTATTTTATAAATTATTAAAAATAATTATTTAAAAACTTCTTCAATTTTTTTCTCCACAATTTCAAATTCACTGAAGGATAACCTTTTTAAATTCCATTCTTCCTTTGAATATTTTCCATTGTAGAGAATATTTGCCACAGTCAGTTCCTCCTTTGTAGGAATATCAAAGTATGCCTGTGCATTTAGCATTTTTTCAAATCCTTTAACTATACTTTCAACCAATTCTTTGTTTTCTATTTTTCTTTTCAATACATCCTGAAGATTCGTTACCCTGTATTTGACATCAGAAACTTTTTTATCCTCAAGCTTTTTCTTTGAAACCTTTAAAACAGAGCTAAGCCTGTTTAAATCCGTTGAAACAAGCATAGCACCATGGAAAAAGGATGTGTTCCACCTAAAGCTTGCAGCAGTACCTGATACTTTGTGATTATGAATAACAACATCATTTATGTTTTCAACGTATGGATCAACGCCCAGAATCTTAAGTGCTTCAAGAATTCCATTAACATATTTTTTGTAAAGTTCTCCAACATTTTCAATCCTATCCTTTATAGCTAGAGCATAGTTTATGTTTCCAAGATCGTGATAAACAGCACCTCCACCTGTGAATCTTCTAACAACCTTTATACCAAGTTCCCTTGCTTTTTCTATATTAACCACATCATCAGCATACTGGAAATAGCCTATTATAACAGCATCCATGTTCCTCCATATTCTCAACGTATCATCCGTTAGATCCTTACTTCTTACCCTTGTGAATGCCTCTTCAAACGCAAGATTCATATATGGATCCTGAGGTGTTTCGTAAGTAATAACTCTCAAATTTCTCATTTTCCTGCCACCCTTATTGCATTAATTATAACATTTTCAAAATCTTCAATTGATGATCCAACAAATTCAACATTTTTGAAAATTTCCCTTATCTTATTTTTTATTAAATTTTCATTTACTTCAAGACCCTTCAGTTCATTCTCAGCCTTCCATATAACATCCTCAGGATAGATGAAAAAATCTCCCCCTATTTTTATCCACTCTATTTTATTTTTTTCAATGTTTACAATTACCTTTATTATACCTTTTTTTGTTTTAATCTCATAACTGCCCTGCATAAAATACCTGATTTCACATATATTTATAAATTTTTTTTGTTAATTATCAAAAACAATATCGGGAATTTAAAAATTGCCCAGAATGAATTAATTCTCAATTCATCTTTTTGCATTCCTAACGCAACAGTACTTTTAAATCAAAGATAATGATAAAGAATTATTAAAGGTAATTATGATAGTTGAGATGAACGATTCAAGCACAGAAAATTGTGCAAAAAAAGCCTGTAAAACATTAAACAAGAATGGTATTAAAGAAAGTGTTTTTGTTAGAGATAAAAATAGAAGTTCAAAGCCAGCTGCACTGAACGATACATTAAATTATGTTGAGAGTGAGATAATAGTTGTTTATGATGATGAAATCATTGATGAGAACTAGATAGGAAAGGGTGTTTCTTTGATTACAAAGGGTTATGATGCTGCTGGTTTGAAGGTTTTAAGGGTGGGTGAAAGTATAACACAAACACTTTCGTACATTTTTGTCCCAATCTATTTGATAAAAAATGATAATTACATAAGAAGAAAGGAAAGTTTCTATTTCTTTATTCTCTACTGGTCATTTCTTGGATTCGCAACAGTCTATTCATTCATTGTTCCAAAAATTAAGTGGTAAAAACGGAAAGAGTTTAAAATTTTCAATGCCCGAGCCGGGATTCGAACCCGGGTCAGAGGCTCCGCAGGCCTCCAGGATGATCCTGACTACCCCACTCGGGCTATTCCTTCATCAACAACTTTTTCCTTTCCTTTGCTGTATAACCAGTTGCCTCTTCAAGGAAAACATTGTACCTTTTTATTGTTTCCTCATAAAATTCCTTTTTATCGTTTGGCCTTGTTTCAACAAGAAGTTTATTTTTTTCAAGCTTGGCTTTTATTGAATCCAAAGATCCGAAAGAGGATATAAAAAATTCATTTTCAATTTTTACATTACCAAAATTCTTTTCCATTATTTTTTTTAAGGTTTCACCATCAATCTTCTTTGTCCTTTTTATTGGATATTCCCTCATGGTATCACCCTCCTGATGTTTCTTGGATATGGTACCGCATACTTAATATGATCGAGTCCAGCTATCCACCAGACAAATCTGTCTATACCAAGACCGAAGCCTGAATGTGGTACTGATCCATATTTTCTTAAATCAATGTACCAGTAATAATCCTCTGTATTGAGATGATCTTCCTCAATTCTCTTTAACAACTCATTTAAATCATATATCCTTTCACCGCCACCTATGATCTCACCATAACCTTCAGGTGCCAGAAGATCGTGGTTCAACACAACATCTGGATTTTCAGGATCAGGTCTATGGTAAAATGGCTTTATTGATTTGGGAAAGTGTGTTATAAATGTTGGTTTACTGAATTCCTTTGTAATAACATTCTCCTCATCCGCACCAAGATCGGATCCATATTCCAAATTTAAACCTAGTTTTTTACCAAGTACTATTACATCCTTATATTCCATTCTGTTAAATGGCGGCAGGAAACCCTCAAGTTTATTTATATCCCTTTTTAAGTATATAAGATCCTGCTTATTTTTTTCAATCACTCCCTGAATAACATGACCTATCATGCCCTCCTCAAACTTCATCATATCATCGTTATGCAGCCAAGCACTTTCAGCCTCACAATGCCAGAATTCCGTTAAATGTCTCCTTGTTCTTGATTTCTCTGCCCTGAAGGATGGTGCTATTGTGTAAACGTTCTCAAGTGAATAGATGAATGTTTCAAGATAGAACTGTGAACTCTGTGTAAGGTAAACCTTTCTACCAAAGTATGGAACCTCAAAAAGTGTTGATCCACCCTCAACGGATGAACTAACAAACATGGGTGCCTGAACCTCATAGTATCCTTCCTTTCTGAAATATTCATGGAGTTTTTCAAAGACAGTCGATCTTATTTTTAGTATCGATGTCATTTCCCTGCTTCTGAGCCATAGATGTCTGTGATCGAGAAGGAATTCATCGCTCTTGTCCTTCGTTATAGGGAAATTCTGGCTTGGACCTATTACCTTGAATTCTTTTGCCAGCAATTCATATCCACCGGGTGCCCTCTC
>JAVRLI010000040.1:0-8519 GCA_031961525.1 Thermoplasmatota archaeon
GAAAATGTTGAGGAATATCTGAACAAAGAAATAGAAGGAGAAAATAAAACATTAAAAATTGATGGAGATACGGTTAGTTTTTCAGTGGTTGATAAAGATGGAAATGCTCTTTCATGTATACAGAGTTTATATTATCCATTTGGATCCGGTTATGCTGACATAAATACAGGTATAATCTTTCAGAACAGGGGTGCATATTTCTCCCTCCAAAAGGATCATGTGAACTTTATAGAACCTAGAAAAAGAACATTACACACATTAACAGCAGGAATGGTTTTTGGTGAAGATTTTTCAATGTTTTTCAGTGCTGCTGGGGGTAATGGTCAGCCACAGACGCATGTGCAGATTATAAGCAACATTGTTGATAGAAACATGAATCCACAGGAGAGTGTTGAATATCCAAGGTTTGTTCATGGGAGTGTTTTGCTTGAGGATGATGATTCATTAAAACTGGAAAATGATTTCTCTCCTGAAACTATGGAAAAATTAAGGTCAGTGGGATATAAAATAAAAATTGTTGAAAAATTGAACGATTCAATGGGAGATGCAAACATTATTGTAAAGAAGGGAAAAGTTTTGATGGGTGGATCGGATCCAAGGCGTGACAGTATGGGTATGGGCTATTGATTTTTGAGCAGTTCTAAAGCACCCTGCAGGAGAACAGCAGATCCAAGTGGTAGTATTTTTTCATTTATGTTGAACCTTGATGTATGAACGTTATGCACGTATCCAAGTTTTTCATTGTAAACACCAAGAACCAGAAAAGTTCCAGAAACTTTCTGAAGGTAGTAGGCAAAGTCCTCACCGCCCATGGTTGGCTTTGCTTCAACAACATTATCCTTTCCTATCAGTTCCTCTATTGCTGATTTGACCCTTTCCGTTACAAGTTTATCGTTAACAAGAACTGGATAGCCATAAATGTATGTTAATTTGTAATTTGCCCCATGGGCGGATGTTATACCTGAAATTATCCTTTCTATTGTTTTTTCCATATTTTCCCTTGTTTTTGGATTCATTGTTCTTACCGTTCCCTTCAATTCAACCCTATCTGGTATGATATTGTGTGCTGTCCCTCCATGTATGGACCCAATTGTTATAACCTTTGGTTCAAGTGGATCTATTTCCCTGCTTGCAATTGTCTGGAGGGCATCAATAACCCTAGCAGAAACCATAATTGGATCTACTGTCATATCGGGTTTTGCACCATGCCCTCCCTTTCCTATTATTTCAATTATAATGTTATCCGCAGCAGCAAAGAAAGGTCCTGCTCTGTACCCAACTGTGCCCTCAGGTAACTCCGGCCAAACATGCATGCCAAGAATGTAATCAACGTTGTTCAGAACGCCCTCTTCAATCATGGGTTTTGCTCCACCGAGTGTACCTTCCTCTTCCGCAGGCTGAAATATGAGTTTTATGTTCCCATTTATTTTTTCCTTTATTTCATTGAAAACCAGAGCTGCACCGTAGACCATGCTCATATGTGTATCATGCCCGCACGCATGCATGAAACCGGGGTTTTTTGATTTATACTCAACATCATTCTCCTCGTTTATAGGTAAGGCATCCATGTCAGCCCTTAGTGCCACAGTTTTTCCCTTTCCTTTTCCTCTTATCAATGCCTCAATACCTGTCCCTGCAACCTTTCTTATTTCTGCATCCAAATTTTCAAGTCTTTCAAGCAGAATCTTCTGTGTTTCATACTCCTTATGCGCTATTTCCGGATGCATGTGGAGTGTTCTTCTTAAATCAACAATTTCCTTTTCCTTACTTTTAGCTAGGTCTAAAATCATCCTTTCTCCACTCCTTCACACCTATTGTTTCCCTATCTGAATCAACAAATTCCTGTGGTTTTATTCCAGATTTAACTTCAATCTTCATCAACCTTACTATAGCATGAACTATGGCAAGAACAGCAAGGTTTATGATAAGGCCATCAAAACCCACATATGTATATCCCAAATATGGTAAAAGGGATGATGCAAAGTTAACGGTGAAAAGACCGTAGATCACAAAGGACATACCCGCCAACCATCCTGCTCCAACACTGTACTTATCAAGCTTTGGCATGTACATGGATAAAATTATTGCAGGTAGTGTTTGCAAAAGAAATGCATAGCTCATTGTGAGCATATAGAAAATGAGACCGCTTGCAGCAGGTATAAGAACCCAGATAAGGCTCAGGAGAATAATCACAAAAACAAATATTCTACCAACAAGTACCTGTCTTTTTTCAGATGCATTTTTATTGAAATATTCCAGGTATATGTTTCTTGTTATTAGGTTCGCCGCGGAGAGTGATTGTATTGCCGCAGGTATCATTGAACCAATAATTATTGCTGCAAAGGCTATGATAACGAATGTTGGCGGGAAATAGGATGTTAGAATGGATGGAAATGCTAAGCTTGAAATCTTATTTGGAACAAGGTTGTATGCAAGTGCAATCAAACCGAATATTGCAAGTATCATCATCCATACCTGGTAAACTGGTAGAAAAACCGAATTTTTCTTTATTGTTTTTGCATCCTTTGATCCAAATATTCCTGTTAAAAGATTGGGGAAAAGCAACCAGGCTATACCGTTTGAAAATGCCAATGTTATGTATCCAAGCATTAAATTGTTTGGTATAAGATAATTCATTCCCTTTGAATCCATTGTTGAAAAGACGGAACTGAAGCCATTAAACTGAATTGCAAGAACAATTGTTATTGTTATTATAACACCCCAGAGGAGGACATCCTTTATAATAGCACCAAGTGCAGGTCCCCTTAAACCTGCAACCATTGTGAATGCAGCAACAATAAGAAAAGCTATGATGTAGCTCTCGGTTATGGGTAAATTCAATGCCTGCAAAACATATTTTATACCAACTATTTGAAGTGCTATGTAGGGTAACATGGCAAGTATACCTGTAAGTGATACAAGCAATGCAAGTGTAGGACTTCTGAATCTCTCCTTAACATAATCACCCCCTGTAATCATGCCCCTTTTCTTTGCTATCAGGTAGAGCCTCGGGGCAACATAGTAAAGGAATGGATAAGATATGGCACCATAAACTGTTGCATAGAGTATGAAACCCTGCTGTCCATATGCACCTCCGGGAACTGATATTAGAGCATAGGCTGTGTAAATATCACCCCCCATAAGGAACCATACTATAACAGTGCCGAACTTTCTACCACCTATGCTCCATTCACTGATTTTTGAAAAATCCGCACCTCTCCACCTTGCTCCAAGGAATGAAACAACAATTACAATTACAAGCAAAGAAAAGAATATTGCATAATCTAAAATTGAAAAGTTCATTTCTCTCACTCCCTGTCAATGAACTTATAAACAAAAAATGTCAGGACTGGCTGAATAAATATCCACATAAAAAGATACCAGTAAAGGAATGGCCATCCATCAAGATATGGTTCCTTAACATTGTAGAATGGAGCCAGAAGAACCAGAAATATCCAGGGAACTGCAATGAGAAACACTATTTTCAATGCCTTTTGCCTTGCATTGACATGTTCCATAGTTGGAATAAGTTAGATCAGTATTTAAAAATTTTCATTCAAAAATTAACAGAATATTGTCTGACAATTTTTATGATTTTAAATTGTTAAAATTATGGTAAATTTGTCGATAAATTTAAATATTGGCATATCTATATACACATATTGACTGACATAAATATGACATTGGTGATTATCCATGTTTCTAAAAAAATTGGAAATGGAGAACTTTAAAAGTTTCGGGAAAAAAACTGTTATTGAATTTAAGAAGGGATTTACAGGAGTGAGTGGTCCAAACGGAGCAGGTAAAAGCAACATATCCGATGCAATACTATTTGTTCTTGGACCAAAAAGTTCAAAGGTATTAAGGGCACAGAAATTGACAGACCTTATATTCAATGGTGGAAAGGATAAAAGTCCGGCTGATTACTGTAAGGTTTCACTTGTTTTTGATAACACCGACAGGGAAATACCTCTTGATGCAGATGAGGTAACATTCACAAGAATGGTAAAGAGAGGGGAGGGGAATGAGGACTATAACAGTTATTTTTACATAAATGGTGAAAGGGCAAAGCTTCAGGATTTCACAAATCTTTTATCCAGGGCAAAAATATTTGCCGATGGCTATAACATTGTACAGCAGGGTGATATAACAAGGATTGTTGAGATGTCACCCTTTGAAAGGAGGAGAATACTTGAGGAAATATCAGGTATTACAAAGTATGATGAGGAAATCAATCGTGCACAGATGAAGCGTAAGGAAACTGAGGATAATATGGAAAAAATAAGAATAATCATGGATGAAATAAGTGCAAGGTTAAATTCACTTGAGAATGAAAAGAACACAGCCTTAAGATACCTTGAACTTAAAAATGATCTTTTAAAGGCAAAGGCACAGATGGAATACAGGAAGATGAAACAGATTAAAAGTGAAATAGACGGGGATCAGGCTGAAATGGTTAAAATCAACAATGAAATATTGGAAATAGAAAAAGAAATCGAAAAGGAAAAAAATGAACTTGAAGAAATGAAAATAAATCTTGAAAAAATTAACCAGGAAATTAAAAAAGAGGGAGGGGAGGAACAGTTAAAAATTAAGGCACAGATAGATGATCTGAACATTTCCCTTGGAAAGAATAAGGTTAAACTCGAGGATCTGGAAACAAGGATAAAGGAAATTGAAATTGAATTGAAGAATCTTAACGGTGAGGAAAAAAGTCTGAGGGGAACAATAAGGGAAAAGGAAGAAAACTATAAAAAGACAAGGGATAAACTGAACGATGTTTTTTCAAACCTTAACGCAAGGAAGGATGAGTTGAAAAAACTTGAGGATAAAATTTCAAGATCATCCAGTGAGGTGAAGGATCTTCAAAAATATCTGAATGAAAGACAGATTGAATACAATTCCCTAAAAGATGAACTTTCATCGCTCAATTCAAAACTTTCCGCAAAGGAAGAGTCTTTGAAAAATTTGAATGAAAACATTGCAAACATTGAGGAAGAAATAAAAAATGTTGAACTTAACATAAAGGATGCTGACTGGAGAATTGAGAATTCAAGAGAAAAGGAAAGTGAAACTAGGAAAAGATTGAAGGATTTAAACGATTTATACTATTCACTTAAAAACAGGGAAAACAGTATAAGGGATGAATTGAACAGAATAAATGAAAGGATAGCTGTTGTATCACGAAATTATGAAAAAAATAAAGGAAAGCTTGAGGCATCAAAGAATTATGAGGGAATTTATGCAATAATGGAACAGAGGGATAAGGGGACAATTAGAGGAATACATGGAACGGTAAGGGAATTGATTGAAATACCTGAAGGTCTTGAACTTGCCGTTGAAATTGCCGGTGGAAACAGGCTTGATTCAATAGTTGTTGAGAACGATGAGGTTGCTGCTCAGTGTGTTGAATACCTGAAAAGTACAAAGAGGGGAACGGCAACATTCCTACCATTGAATAAGATGGTTGGTGGTAGACCAAGGGGAAAGGCATTGATGGCAATACAGGATCCAAAATCTCTAGGTCTTGTTATTGAACTCCTGAAGTATGATAAAAAAATTGAGAATGCACTTTGGTTTGTTTTCAGTGATACCGTTATAGTGGAGGATTTAAACACGGCAAGGAAATTGATGGGAGGTGTAAGACTTGTAACAAGGGATGGGCAGCTCATAGAGGCGAGCGGTGCCATTACAGGTGGTCATGTTGTAAGAAGTGAAAAACAGGTGATTATTTCTGATATTGAGAACCTTGGTAAAGAACTTAGAGAATTGAATGAAAAGAAGAATGAACTTGAAGAGGAGTATAAGGTTGTTACAAAAAGACTTGATGAAATAACAAAACAGGTACAGGAAATATCATCACAGAAAACTGAAAATCCGGAAGTATGGGTAAAGGTAAGGAATGAAAATGCTGAAAAATTCAAAAAATTGAATGAAACATTGAAGATTAAAAATGATGAGAGGGATAAAATTGAAAGAGAGATTGAATCATTAAGGGAAAATATTTCAGAGTTACAGGAAAAAATTACATTTGTTGAAAAGGACATGGAGAACGTGAAAATAAGAATATCGGAATTTGCATCTGAAAAGGATCAGGAAAGAATGAGGTCCCTGAAAAATGAAATACAGAACATGGAGAGCGATTACAATGCATTAACATTACTCTTGAAGGATATGGAGCATGAGTTAAATGATTTGAAGAAGAGCCTTGATTCACTGATTAAAACAAAGGAAAGATTAACCAACGAAATGAAAATAAAAAATGAAGAGGCTGAGGAAATAAGGAAAAAGATAGATGAACTTTCAATCAACTTAAGAAAATTCCAGGAAATAAATGCATCAATAGAGGAATCAATAAAGAAAAAGTGGGAGGAAAGGGAAAATGTACTGAGGAAAATATCTGAAATTGAGATGATGATACAGAAGAATGAGGAAGAAATAAAGAGAAAAAATGATTTCATAATTACCTTAAAGACAAGGATATTTAACAATACGCAGGAATATGAGGAAAGTGAAAGGGAATACAGATCATACGGTATTGAGGTAACTGAACCCATTCCAGGTTTTTCTGAGCTTAAGAGAACAATTGAATACTGTGAATCAACAATGAGATCCCTTGAACCTGTGAACATGAAGAGTATAGAGGATTACAACAACGAAAAATCCAGGCTTGAGGATCTCAGGAAGAATTATAATGAATTGTCAAAGGAGAGAGAGGAATTGTTAAACCTTGAGAATGAACTGAACATAAAGAAAAAAGAAGGTCTATTAACAGTTTACGGATCCATAAGGGAGAATTTCTCAAGGTTATATGCTGAAATAACGAACGGTGGTGAAGCAGTAATGTACCTTGAGAATGAGGATGATCCATTTGCAGGTGGTTTAATCATAAAAGCAAGACCAAACGGTAAAAAGATGATAAGACTTGAAGCTCTGAGCGGTGGAGAAAAAAGTTTAACAGCCTTAACGTTCATACTTGCAATACAGCAGTATGATCCCACACCTTTCTATCTTTTCGACGAATCCGATATGTTCCTTGATGGGTACAATGCTGAAAATGTTGCAAGAATACTGAAGGCAAATTCTGACAAGGCACAGTTCATAGTTGTTTCATTAAGAAGGGCAGTTTTAAAGTACGCTGATCATATGATTGGTGTTACAATAACAAATGATGGTATATCAAAAATATATGAGGAAACATTCAGCAGGGAGGCTGATGCACTTGGAAGCTGAAATATTTAAGGAAATACTGAAGGGTGAAGACATTACACCAGAAATTGTTAATTCTTATATAGGCAGAATGAGGAACGGGGAAATAGAAATGATTTTTGATGATCAAAAGCTGAAGGCAATAGCTCTTGTTTTCCAGCTTGTTATTGATGAAAATCTTGATCCCATGGATATTGATCTTGTTAAGTTCACAAAACTATATCTTGAAAAGGTAAGGGAAGAGAAAATAATGGATTTTATATCCGCTGGAAGATTGATCTTCATGGCATGGAATGTTCTCTTCATGAAGAGCGAAAATGTTCTTAAGAAATTCTCTGGAAGGGATGATGATTTCTACGATCTATGGGATCCCTATGAAATTGAGCCAGGATTTGATGATAATATTGAGTTAACTGAAAAAATAATTGGTAATGATCCAATACTTGAACCTGTCAGGCGTGGTGAAAAAAGACCCATAACATTACCTGAACTGCTTTCTGCCGTAAGGGATGCGCTTAATGAATCCATGGAAAGGAAAAAGGAGATTGAAAAAAGAAAGGAAATTGAGGAAAAATACAGGATTGCGGTTAATGAAACCATACATAAAGAAAGCATAGAAGAAGACATAAGGGAAGTATGGAACAGGATATGCGAAATGGAAGATGAATTTTTGAAAAAAGAGATTGAGGATGGTACGAAAGAGGATTCCATAAGGGTTTTATTATCATTGCTCTTTCTTGAAAAGGACGATAAGGTAAGAATGTGCCAGGAAAGACCGTTCTCAGATATTCACGTTCATGTTATGGTTCCAAAGGAGCTCAGAAAAATAGAGTTTTTAAATAAACCAACGGTGGAGGTTGTTAAAAAATCATGAAAGATTTTCTTTGAGTAATGCCTCCATTTCCTCAAAGTATTTGTCAATTTTCTTTAGGGCCCTTCTTATTGCAGCCTGGGGTTTTCCCTCCTTTACTTTTATGTAAAGTGTTGGGTTGTCATTCACAGGATGTTCGATGTGGTATTTTGTTTCAAGTACCATGGGATCTTTTGCAAGTTCATCAACAAGGGGTCTTAAAATTGTGTTATCATAATTTAAAACCTCAAGTTCTATGAAATCCTTACCCTTGTTTATGACCCTGAAGGACATTTCATTAACCATATTTTTCACTTAATTGCACACCTTATTTAAAATTTTTTAATACCTAAAGGGAATAAAATTTATAAAAAATGGTAAAAAAATTTCAGAAAATAATTCTTAAAAGGAAAAATATAAAATATTGAAAAGTATAAACCTGATAAAACATTGAAGATAG
>JAVRLI010000041.1:0-8569 GCA_031961525.1 Thermoplasmatota archaeon
ACATGTGCAATTAGAAAAAGATATAGAAATGGAAATGTCTATATCTGGCAAATATGTTGCAAGACTATTGATGAATATGAGATTTTTTATATACATATATGATCCTGAAAATCTTGCTTTGATTTTCAAAGGAGTCAATGATTTCTAAATACTTCAGGTCATAAAGAACGGTAAATTTTTATTCAATTTCCTTTTCTTATTCTCTGTGATAAACAGAAAAAGGATGGAAGGTTTCAAAAGCTTTGTTTCTTTTAACTTTGCACTGGAAACTCTTGAAAATTACGTTTCAGAATCAATGGATTTTGAAAATGTAAAAATTGAGGATTCACTTGGTAGGATTGCATTCGAGAACATTTATTCTCCCAAGGATTTACCCGAATACAACAGAAGTGTTGTTGACGGATATGCTCTAAGATCAATGGATACAAATGGTGCATCAACAACAAATCCACTCGAACTTAAAATTGTTGGGAAAATAGAGGCTGGTAAATTATCTAATTATGAAATGAAGAAGGGTGAATGTGTGGAAATTTACACAGGTGGAATAATCCCAATGGGATCGGACAGTGTAATAATGGCTGAGGATACGAAAAGAGAGGAAAATAAAATAATTTTATACAAACAGTGCAGACCATTTGAAAACGTTTCAACGATTGGTGAGGATTACAGAAAAGGTGATATTGTTGTAAAAAAGGGTAGTGTTATAAGATCCTTCCATATTGGTGCACTAGCATCGCTTGGCATTGATAAAATTAAAGTTTTCAGAAAGGCAAGGGTTGGTATAATCTCAACAGGATCTGAACTTAAAGATTTTAGATCAAAAGAAGATGGAATAAAGGATTCAACAAGACCCATGTTAATTTCTGCTGTTAAAGAAATGCATGCTGATACTATAGATTTTGGAATAGTTGAGGATAATGAAAAAAAGATCAGGGAAATTTTGAAGAAATCCATTGAGAATGTTGATCTTCTTGTTGTTACAGGTGGAACAAGCGTTGGAGGCACGGATCTTGTTCCCGAATGCATAAATGATGTTTTCAATCCTGGCATTGTTATTCATGGTATTGCAATGAGACCCGCGAGGACAACAGGTATAGCATTTCATGGTAAAAAACCAATCCTTATGGTTTCAGGTTTCCCTGTTGCATCCTATATATCATTTACATTTTTATTCAAGCATTTCATTAAAAAATTCTATTCCCTTAATGAAATGCCGGAACTTAAAATAAAAGGGAGGCTTGAAAGAAGGGTTGCAAATGTTCCTGGAACAACATCTTTTGTAAGAGTAATTGTGAAAAAGCATGGTGACGAATACATGATAGAACCCTTAAGGCTCACAGGATCAGGCATATTATCAACATTAACAAAGGCGAACGGAATACTTGTTATTGATGAAAAGTCTGAAGGTTACGATGAAGGTCAATATGTTGATGTAATTTTAACACAACCTCTGGAGGATGATGAAAATGGCAAAAATATTCCATGAACTTTTAAGGGTGAATGAGGCAATAAGGGCAATAGAGAAAGCATACGGTGAAATCAAACCCCTTGGTGAGGAATACGTTGATATTGATAATTCCCTGGGCAGGGTTCTTTCAAGGGATATTCTTGCTAAAATTGATTCTCCACCCTTTGACAGATCCGAGGTGGACGGTTATGCTGTGAACCATGAGGATATAATAGATGCTGAGGAGGATAGACCTGTAAAATTAAAGGTTGTTGGAAAAATAGGTATTGGAGAAATACCAAAAAATAGCATAGAAAAAGGCGAATGTTTTGAAATATCCACTGGTGCAGCAATTCCACCTGGGTGCACAGCGATTGTAATGGTTGAGTACACAAAGAGAATGGATGATTTTGTTTATATATACAGACCTGCTGGTATTGGGGAAAATATTTCACAGGCAGGATCTGATATTGTCATGGGTGATCTGATCATAAAAAAGGGAACTGTGATAGGGCCAAGGGAGATCGGTGTTCTTGCCGCTGTTGGTTATAAAGAAATACCTGTTTATAAAAAAATAAGGGTTGGTTTGATTTCAACAGGCAATGAAATAGTTGAGGCTGGTGGAATTTTAACAGATGGTAAGGTTTATGACGTAAATTCTCACAACATAGGTGCATATTTGAAAAATATCGGTGTGGATGTAAAATTTTATGGAATATTTGAGGATGATTTTGAAAAAATAAAAAGTGCTGTAAAAGTGGCAATGGATGAAAATGATGTTGTTATTACATCTGGAAGCACGTCCGCAGGATTTGGTGATATGATATACAGGGTCTTTGAGGAATTTGGTAATCCAGGTATTGTTGTTCATGGGTTAAAAATAAAACCGGGTAAACCTACTGTTGTTGCAATATCAAACAAAAAAATTCTGATTGGTTTACCGGGTTTTCCACTTTCATCAACCATTGCCTATTTTGTCCTTGTAAAAAAAATAATTGAAAGAATGACGGGAATAATGACAGATTTTTCAACCATAAAGGCAAAATTATCCATAAGGTACAATTCAAACAGGATGGTTGAAGAGTATGTTCCAGTTACAATAGTTACAGGTAAAAAAGTGTACAGGGTTTATCCAATAGTTGCACCATCAGGATCAATTTCACCAATAATGTACGCTGATGGCATAATGAGAATACCTGAGAATGTTAATTATGTTGATGAGAATGAGGATGTGGAAGTTATTCTTTTGAATGAAAAAATTGAACTTCCTGATCTAGTTGTTATAGGAAGCCATGATCCTGTTCTTGACGAAATACTTTCAAAAATTAAAAATGTGAAGGAAATAAGGGTCGGTTCGACGGCAGGCTGGTATGCAATAAGGAATGGTGAAGCCGATCTCGCAGGAACGCATCTCCTTGATGAAAATACAAATATTTACAATATACCATACCTTGAAAAATTCTTTTTGAAGGGAAAGGCTGTGATAGTGAGGGGGTATGCAAGGGATCAAGTAATAATGGTAAAGAAGGGTAATCCAAAGAACATAAGGAGCATTGATGATTTTCTCAGGAATGATGTTAGAATAATAAACAGAACAAAGGGTTCAGGAACAAGAACACTTTTTGATTTAAAGTTGAAGGAGTTATCAAATAAATTGAACATGGATTTTGATGAAATTGTAAAAAGAATAAAAGGGTATAATTATGAGGGAAAAACACATACATCGGTTGCAGCAGCGGTTTCACAGGGAAGGGCTGATGCTGGAATTGGTCTTTTATACTATGCAGAGCTCTATAACCTTGATTATATTCCAATCGGTCAGGAAATTTACGATTTTCTTATAAAAAAAGAATCGCTTGAAAAAAAAGGTGTTGAATTCCTGATTGAAAATTTAAGATCACCTGAATTCAAAAGGAATCTTGAAGAAAAGTATAAAGGTTACAGAATCATTGATGATTCAGGGAGGATTTTTGAATAATTGGCAGGATGAGTTTAAGGTCCTTTTCCTTTATAACATATTTTGCGTTCCTTTCCACTTCCTCCGTTATTGGATCGAATGCAATGCTTGTTTCAACAAGTTTGAACATTGGTATATCCACTTCACCATCACCCACAACTGCCACCTCATTTCTTTTAAGATTCCTTTCATCCATTATTCTTTTCAATACATCGTCCTTATGGTATGGATTTATTCTTATTATACCCTCGCCTGTTAATCTGCCATCATCAAGTGTTTTCAGGCCATTCGCATAATATTCATCAATACCAATCTTTTCACCAACTATTTTTGCAAGAATATCAAGACCGCCAGTTAAAATTGCAACCTTTATACCCATTTTTTTAAGTTCATCAACTGTTTCTTTTGCATTCTTCATTAAGGGCATTTTTTTGTAAATTTCAATCAAATCATAGATCTTTAAATCTGGCTTTTTGTCAAGCCATAATTTAACATCCAGATAAACAAATGTAGGATAATCTATAATTCCATTGTTGTAAAGCTCAATGTTTTTCATATTATCTGTTCCAAAATGTTTGTGAATAAAATACCAGCTGCTCTTGCAATCTGTAAGAACACCATCCATATCAAAGGCAACAAACTTTATCATCTTTCCCAACATGTGAATCTATAAATTAAATTTTTCAAGATCAAGGTACATTTTAATGATTGTGATATATTCTTCATCCTTCTTCACACCTTTAGGTAATCTCCCATACTCCCTGAAACCAAACTCTTTTATATTTCCTTTCATTATTATTGTATGTGCTTTTTGCAAGCATATTTTATTACCAAACACCTCCATTTATATTTGATTTAAATATTTTACCTATGGATAAAATGATTTAGTTAGCACACTACTTATGTAAAACATAATAGAAAAAAGGTTATTTGAATTGTACTTTTAAAAAATTTGAAATCAACCAAAAATTTCTTTAAGAACAGATATCTTCTTTTCATCCCCTTCCTCAATTATTTTCTTTATCTTTTTTATGTAAATACCCATGATCCTGTTTGCCATGGATCTCGTCAGATTTTCTATTGTTTCTTTATTTTCATTGCCTATTATTTTTAGTGTTTCAATCATTTCCTCATTCCTTATCTCATCAATCCTTCTGTATATTTTTGATATTAGATCCTCATTCTCCATGATTTTCAACCTTTTCTCTATGGATCTTAAATTTTTTTCAACAATTTCTTCCGCCTTCTTCATTTCACTTTTCCTGTAATTTAAATTTCTTTTTGAATATTCTTTCAATTTATCAAGATCTATGTAATTTTTACATTCTATACATTTAACATTTCTGGGGTTTCCAAGATCTATGACAAAAGGTTTTTCACCGGAAATTTCCATTATTGGTGATTTTGATGAAACAGCTGAAATCAAAGCATCAAAATTTTCTGGATCAAGATTCCTTAAATTTAAGATTTTAACATGGTAATTTTTCCTTATGTTTTCAAGCTTCCTGGCATTTCTTCCAGAAACAGTTATATTGAAATTCAATTCCTGCATATACTTTATCAAAATTTTTGAAACATGACCTGTTCCAACTATGCATACATTCTTTATTCCATAATCCTTCCTTTTATCATCAAGTATTTTTATTGCAAGCTGTGGTATTGAAATTATTCCATTTGATATTTTTGTTTTATCCCTTACCTCCTTACCTGTGCTCAGGGCCTTCATGAATATGTAATGAAAGTACTTTCCACTCCTTCCATTTTTTATTGATGTTTCAATTGCATTTTTAACCTGTCCCTGTATCTGGTTCTCTCCAATTATCATTGATTCCATTCCTGATGTTACCCTGAGAAGATGTTTTATTGAATCCATATCCTCAAGAAAATACCAGTTCTTTGAATTCAATTCATTTGAAAGTTTTTCAATCAACATTTTTGTTTTTTCAGTATCATTTGTAACAATATAAATTTCAAATCTATTGCATGTTCTCAATATGACATATTCATTCACATTCCTTTTCAGCATCTCATCTATTTTTTCATCATCAATGCCCGTCCAGGTTTCAAGTTCCTTCATTCCCATATGTTTGAAATTTGCATGAAAACTCAATATTTTCATAGATCCCTTTCACTCTTAAAGAATTCTTCAAATGCATACAAGGTTTTTTCCATATCAATTTTTGAATGTGAAAAACTAACAAAGTTTGTTTCAAACTGACTTGGTGGAATGTATATTCCTTTATTCATTAAGAATCTGAACATTCTCAAATATTTCTCCCTATTGGATAACAGTGCCTGTGAATAATTCTCCACACCACCCTTTTTGAAAAATACCTGGAACATTGAACCATAGATGTTAACTGTTATATTTTCATCCATTTCTCTAAGTTTTTCCGCAATTTTTTCCGTATAGTTTAAAATCTTTCCATAATCCATTTCCTTAAGTATTCTCAATGTTTCATAACCAGCAACCATTGAAATAGGATTACCTGCAAATGTACCTGCATGGAAAACATTACCCTTTGGCCTTATTAGATTCATTATATCTTCCCTGCCACCGAATGCACCTATTGGGAATCCACCCCCTATGATCTTTCCCAGTGTGACAAGATCACCCTCAATACCAAATTCCTTCTGTGCGGAACCGAAACTGTTTCTGAAGCCTGTTATTACTTCATCAACTATCAAAAGAGAATCATACTTTTCCGTTATTTCCCTTACACCCTTTATGTACCCATCCTTTGGTGGGATGAGACCAACATTGCCCATGACAGGTTCTATTATCATAGCAGCTATTTCATTCCTGTTTTCCCTCATGGTTTTTTCCAGTGATTCAAGATCATTGAATTGAACAAGCAATGTATTTTTAGCAGTTTCTTCAAGAATTCCCGGCTGTGGTTCATTTTTATCATTAACAAGGAATGAATCGTATGATCCATGGTAACCTCCATTTATCATTACAATTTTCTTTCTTTTTGTGAATGCCCTTGCAACCCTTACAGCATGCATTGTTGCCTCAACACCTGAATTGGTGAACCTTAACAACTCAATGTTTGGTATCGCCTCCTTTATTATTGATCCAAGTTTTATTTCATTTTCGGTTGGTGCTCCAAAAAGCCATGAATCTTCAAGTGCATTTTTTACAGCATCCCTTACCCTTTCATTATTATGACCAAGGATCATTGGTCCATAGGCAAGGCAGTAATCTATGTATTCCTTTCCATCAACATCATATATTTTTGATCCATGCCCAGATCTTATGAAAATTGGGTATGGAGCATAATACCTTACAGGTGAATTCACACCCATTGGAAACAAATTTTTTGAAATTGAATAGAATTCTTCAGATTTCATGGTTTCCTCCTAATAATGGATTATATTTTAAATCTTCCAAAAGGCTATATCCTTTGCAAAGTATGTGATTATAAGGTCAGCACCCGCCCTCTTTATTGATGTTAACATTTCAATAACAACATTCTTTTCATCAATCCATCCGTTCATTGCCGCAGCCTTAACCATTGCATATTCTCCACTAACATTATATGCTGCAATGGGAACATCGAACCTTTCCCTTGCCATTTTTATTATATCAAGGTAGAACATTGCTGGTTTTACCATAATTATGTCCGCACCTTCCTCTATGTCAAGCGCAATCTCCCTCATTGCCTCCCTTGAATTTGCATAATTCATCTGGTATGTTTTTCTATCACCGAAAGAAGGGGCGGATTCTGCTGCCTCCCTGAATGGCGAATAAAGTGATGATGAAAACTTTGCACTGTATGCCATGATGGGCAGATAATTGAAACCGTTATCATCAAGCGCATTCCTTATTGCCTGTACCTGGCCGTCCATCATACCGCTCGGTGCAACCATATCCACACCAGCTTTCGCATAACTAACAGCAATTTTTTTGTAAAGTTCAAGCGTTTCATCGTTCAATATTTTTCCATTTTTTACAATGCCACAGTGTCCATGGGATGTGTATTCGCACAAACATAGATCTGCAATGACAAAAAGATCCGTTTCCTTTTTCAATTTCCTTATACTTTTCTGTATTATTCCTTCATCGTTGTATGCCTGAGTAGCAAATTCATCCTTCTCCCTTGGTATTCCAAAAAGAATAACGGATGAAATACCCATTTCCTCAAGTTTCAGTGCCTCATTTATTAATGTTTCAAGAGAGAACCTTTCAATGTTCGGCATTGATGGTATTGGAATATTTTTCTCAATGTTTTCATCAATGAATATGGGCTGTATAAGGTTCCTTAAATCTATTTTTGTTTCCGTAACCATCTCCCTCAGTATTCTATTCTCCCTCAACCTTCTCATCCTTGTTTTTGGGAACATTTGAACCACCTTCCATTAGCATTCTTTTTATCTTTTCAATATTCTTATTTTTAACGTTTAGCCAGAATTCATCACTGTTTAAAATTTCCATGAACAATTTTTTCCTCTTATTATAATTTTTTATAACGTATCTGTATTTTTTAAGAATTGAATACCCTTTATAATGGTCCTTTATGAATTCCCTGAACTTTTTTTTAAGAAAAACTGAAAATATTGGTAAGGATCCGTCTGAGGATATTGAAAAAGTTATATCCCTGTACCTGGTGAATGCCGGGAAAATGATATCACTCTCTTTTTTATCAACCCTGTTGTAAATAATTCCATTTTTTTTGCAAAAATTTTCAATAAGATCGTTTATTTTTTCATCATCAGTTGCTATGATAAACAATGATCTTTTTTCAACAAGATCCCCAATATCACTTTCATCCGAAATTTTCCTTACAATTCTCTTAACCTTCAATTTATCAAAATTTTTTATGAATTTGTCGGAAACAACAGTTATTTTTGCCCCGTTATCATGGAGCAATTTTGCCTTTCTGAACGCTACCCTTCCACCACCTATTATTTTAACATTGAAGTTGTTTAAGTTTAACATCAATGGAAAATATTTCAAGGTGATCTACCCCTCTTGAATTTTTTTATTGTTGGTAAAAGTTCATACTCAGCATTGAATTTTTTTAAATCCAACAAGAATTTTTCAAATTCTTCCCTTTTTCTAAAATGCGTCATTGCAAAGAAATTGTAATTGAATTTACCATCGGGATACCTTTCATAACAGTGCGTAACATTCCTTGATTTTGAAAGAAAGTTGCATATTT
>JAVRLI010000042.1:0-8346 GCA_031961525.1 Thermoplasmatota archaeon
ATGATTATAGCAAGCAATGATGTTAAAATTGTTCCAAGGATGAATAGAAGTGCGCCAAAGTTTGATCCATATGGTGCCATAACACCATTTTTCATAATAGGTGGCTGGTTGAACTGCCCCGGATACCAGAGGTAGGAGGTGAAAAATGTAATACCATTATATTTTATGGATGGTATTGAATATATTAAAAGAAAAACAAATATGGAAATGAGAATAAAAACAGGAATAAGACTTATAAAAAAAGTGAAATTTTTAAATATTTTATCCTCCAGGTTCTTCATTTAAGGTCCGCTTATTTTGTTTATCAAAGGTACAACAACATTGTTAACAACATTGCTCGGCAATGGAACTAGGTTGAACTGGTCAAGGAACTGTGGTGAAGATCCACCGGTTGGTGAAACAGCCCAGAGCAAGAATTCCTTTAAGGCATTTGCAACCTGCTGACTGCTCTGTGTTTTGTTAACTATAACATACTCGAATGTTGCTGCTGGATAGGAATTGCTACCGGGTGCAAAGGCAATGTTTATTCTACCATCCGGAGGTATCTGGTTGAGGTAAACGGATGCAGAATTCATAATTGTCTCTTTTGATGGTAGTACGGCATAGCCATCTCTGTTAATCAAAGCAGCGTATCCAAGATTATTTTTCTGCATATCCTTCTGGTATGTTAGTGCCACATAACCTATTGAATAGGGTGTTGCATTAAGGAAGCTGATTATACCTGCATTTCCTGTTGCTCCATGTGCAGCAGGGTTTGTTGGCCAGTTAACGTTTGTACCGTAACCAACAGTTTTGTTCCACCATTCACATGATCTGCTTAGAAATAATGTGAACATGTTTGTATCGCCACTACCATCAGATCTGTATACAGGTATTATCCTTTCATGCGGTAATGTTACGTTTGGATTAAGAGCCTTTATTTTTGGATCGTCCCAGTACTGAATTGTGTTGTTGTATATTCCTGCAATAACAGGACCTGATAGAACAAGATGAATGCTGTTTAGACCAGGTATGTTATATGCAACATACTGACCCGATATTAGAATTGGTATGTTAAGCATCCATGGGTATTTTTGAACAAGGCTATCGGGCATGAATGCGTCGGAAGCACCTATAATAACAGTTCCTTTAATTGCAGACGATATTCCTGTTCCACTACCTGTTGCCTGTGTTGTTATTATTGCATTTGTGTAATTCCCAGCCCATACATTGAAAACAGGGTACAAAAGTGTGGATCCTGTTTCTGTGAGAGTTACTTTCTGCTGTGTCGGCTGTTGGTTCTGTGCCAGGGTAGCCCATAATATGGCCCCTATAAGCACTATAATTACTATTGCAACGATTGCAATTGTTATCTTCTTTTCCATTTTTTCACCGTTTCTAAAAACTTTTTAAAATATTTATATTCTTTCGCAATAAACTATATATTAATATATAGTTATCAAACCTTTGATTATTCTTTTTTAACCTCGTCCCCTCTTATTTCTATTATATAGCCATTAAGAAGTGCATTTATAATTTTCATCCTTCCCCTTGTCAGGTCTGTCCATAGTGTTTTTCTTGATATACCCATTTTTTCAGCTGCCTCTTCCTGTGTCAAATTTTCAACATCAACAAGCCTCATGGCCTCAAGTTCAGATAAATAGACTATTACCCTTCCCGCAGGTACCCTATCCATTGGAGCATAAACATATGAATTGGGATAGAATGAGATCCATCTTGGACCTCTCCTTCTTCCTCTCCATGGCATCATACATTTTTAATAAACCTGGATACGTATTTAACCATATCGATTTTCTTTTCAATAGTTTTGAAAATAATAGAAAATAATGAAATTGAATTTTTTAAATTTTTTACCAATTATTCAAAAATTTCAAAACATTTATATATTGTATATTATTACCTTTAATAAATTAGGGTGATTGTTATGGCTGATGAAACAATGTCTCCGAATGCAAAAAAGGTTTACGAGGCCATGAAAAAGCTTGGCGCAAGCTCAGAGGATAAGTTAAAAACAGCAGACGATATAATGAAGGCTGCTGGAATGGGGAAGGGAGTTGTTAACAACGCTCTTCAGGAATTGATTAATAAGGGATACGTGAAAAGAATTGCAAGGCAGAAGAGCGCAGGTTATTATATAATAAAGTGAATCACAAACCCCAGAAAGGCTTCTCCCTTCTTTTTATTGAAATTATTTCATCCAGGATTTCTTTTTCTTCATAGGTGAGTTCAACATCCTTCAAATTTTTTACATCATTTTCCGTCAGGTCTGAGAGAAGCATATCACCTGGTTTCACATTCCTTCCGATTACAGCATCTGAGATCGCGATCGCAACCTCACTTCCCATACCTGCCTCCTTAAGGCTCTGATCCCCTTCCCTGATACTTTTTATTTCTCCCACAGATTTACCCTGCTCGGTCATTAATGCCATTCCAGGTTTTATCTTTCCACCAAGGACCCTGATGCCAACAATAGCAGGCTTTGATGTTCTGAAAATATGATCCTCAAGTATCCTTATTTTTGCTGGGAAGGTTATTGATTGCCTTTTTTCTTTCTCGATCCTTAATTTTTCCTCCTCAACCCATTTTTTGTAATTTTCAACTATTTCATAAAGAACCTTTCCCTCTATTATGTGCACATCACCCATTTCTTTAATTTCCTGTGGAACCTTTACATTGAATGCCAGTATTACCTTATAGAATGGATTGTTTGTTGTCTGTGCATCAACAACATCTCTTTTTGAAACATCACCCACATCCGCCTTCTTAATCGGAACATTAATGTTTGAGAGTTCATAGGCAAGGGCTTCAAGTGATCCCTTTGCATCAGCCTTTATAACAACACCGTCCTCTGATAGTTTTATCTGCAATTCCGATTCACTCTTTATCTTTTCAATAACTTCCTGAAGGTTGTTGATGGATGCAACCATCAAAGGGCTACCTGCAACAACATCATCAATTTCCGGTGCTGAAATTTTTATTCCCGCTGCTGCATATGCCTCCTTTATCTGCATGAATGGATCCCTTGGATCCCTTATTTCATCAAGAGGTTTTGGTTTGAGGAGAACCTTCACCTTTGTTATAACAGGTTTTGTTCTTCCACCCACAACTATGGTATCACCCTTTCTAATAACACCTTCATAAAGTATAACATCCATTGTTTTTCCAAGGCCCCTTTCCTCCTTTACCTCCAGCACTGTTCCAACACCAGGACCATCCTCTGTTTTTATTTCATTCTCAAGGAACCTTTGAGCCAGACCTATGAGAACGAGCAAAAGATCCGCTATGCCAATTTTCAGCTTTGAACTCACGGGAACAATTGCAACATTTTTTGTGAAATCTGTAATTCTATCATACCTTTCAGATGAGAATCCATGGTTAAATAGCTGTTCTGAAAGTGTGTAAATCTCCCTGTCAAGTGTTTCTTTAACGAAATCCTTCTGTTCATTTATTGCATATACGAAAGGTTTATCCTGTGAATTTTTCCATCCATCTATTAAATCTATCTTTGTTGCGGCAACAACAAAGGGTGTTCTGTACTTTTTGAGAATGTTAAGACTTTCAACTGTCTGCTGCATTATTTTCTCCCTTATATCAACAACAAGAACAGCAAGGTCTGCAAGTGCTCCTCCCCTTGCCCTCAGTGTTGTAAAGGCCTCATGACCGGGTGTGTCTATGAAAAGTAAACCGGGGACCTTGAACTTCCTTTCCTTTATCAGGGATCCGCATATTTCATAAATTGTATCAATTGGTATTTCAGTTGCACCAATATGCTGTGTTATTCCACCATGTTCCTTTTTTGCAATTGATGTACCCCTGATTGCATCTAAAAGTGAGGTTTTACCATGATCCACATGACCGAGAACGCTGATTATTGGCTGTCTGATCCTCATCTGAACCTTACATTTAAAAATCCATTATTAAATTTTCTAAGATTCCTTGTAAATATAAATTTCGTTGCTATCCATGCTGTAACCTATAAGTTTAACATACCTCCCCCAGTTAACAAGTACCCTCAAAAGTTTGTTAAGATCATATGAATAAAATTTTTTCTTAAAAATTTCCATAAAATCATCAAGCTGCATTTTTCCATCAGGGCTTTTTCTCAAAATTTCAAGTGCTGTTTTGAATGGTTCAAGCTTTTCAATCTTTTCTCTCAATATTATTTTTCTATCCTTTATTCCAGAATTAACAAATTTAAGCCCATCAGGAGTGAGTTCAATGTTACCCTCAATTACCCTTACAAGTCCAAGTCTTTCAGCATCATCTATTAAATTGAAAAATGTTGATTTTTCAACACCAAGATCATCATCTAAATGTGCTATATCATCCGCATACTTTAGATCGCTCACCCTTTCAACAAGACCAACAATCATACTAACTGAGGGAGTTTCCAGAATATCCATTCCTATCAAACATTAATATGCATTTCACCTTAAAAATTTTATTCTTTTATTTAATTTTAAAAGCTTTCTTTAATTATAATTGAAAAAGATCCTGAATTGAAGAAATAATTTTTTAAAAAATTAAAAAATAATTTCTTTTCATGGGTATTCAAGGTTTTCCGTGAATTTTAAATATAAGTACATTATACAGTCTAATTACCCTTAGGTGATATGCACCTGATGACCCTTATGGATTATCAGGGAAGGGCCTAGAAATTTAATTTCAATGAGGCCAATCATAGGAAATTCCGGTCAGATGGGTTCGTTCCATACATCGAGTTCTCCTAAACCATCTGGTGGATGGTTTGGCTCGGGAGCCGAAGAAGGGCGTGCCAAGCAGCGAAATGCCTCGGGGAGGCGCAAGGAGCCTTAGATCCGAGGATCCCCGAATGGGACTTCCTGATGCCTTCGGGCATCGTTTCCGGCAGGAAACGGGAACCTGGGGAATCGAAACATCCTAGTACCCAGAGGAAAAGAAACCAATAGGGATTCCCTGAGTAACGGCGAGTGAAAAGGGAAGAGGGCAAACCGAATCCCCTGCCGAAAGGCAGGGGGGATGTGGAGTTTAGAACCCATCCCAATGCCGGGTGGAGGAAGTGGAAGTGGCCTGGAACGGCCCGCCATAGAAGGTGAAAGCCCTGTACACGTAACTCCACTGGCTACGAGGATGGAGTTTCAGAGTACCGTGCATTGAATATTGCGCGGGAAGATGGGTCCCATCAAGATCCAACCCTAAATACTACCCGAGTCCGATAGCGCACTAGTACTGTGAAGGAAAACTGAAAAGTTCCCCGAGAGGGGGGTGAAAAGAACCTGAAACCAGATGGTGACAACCTGATAGGGCATGAAAGAAATGAAGGATCCTTAACGGGATCCAGATCAGTGTCCTATCGTCCGTGTTGAAGAACGGGCCAGGGAGTTCGAACCATCGGCGAGGTTAATCCCTTTGTGGGAGTAGCCGCAGCGAAAGCAAACGTTCGCAACCCGCAAGGGTGAGGAACTGGGTGCGATCGCCTGGAGTCGATGGTGAGAGACCCGAAGCCGGTCGATCTAGACCTGGGCAGGTCGAAGCCCAACGAAAGTTGGGTGGAGGACCGACCCGGTTCTGATGTGCAACTCGTTCGGTTGACCTGGGTCTAGGGGTGAAAGGCCAATCTAGGCCGGCAATAGCGGGTTCCCCCCGAGACTACCCGCAGGTAGACCTCCGCAGAGGATGCATACAGGGTAGAGCAACCGATGGAGGAGTTTAGACCCGGAAGGGTCGGCTCTTCTTTCGAACTCCGAACTTGTATGCTCCGTAGAAGCGGGGAGCTAGGGTTGCCGGGATAAGCTTGGCACCCGAGAAGGCAACAACCTAGACAGGGGTTAAGGTCCCTAAATACAGGCTAAGTGTCATGCAAAGGGCGTCCTGAACCTAAGACAGTGGGGAGGTTGGCTTAGAAGCAGCCACCCTTTAAAGAGTGCGTAACAGCTCACCCACCGAGGTTTAGGGCCCCGAAGATGGACGGGACTAAGCCTGTTACCGAGACCTCTGGGCACTCCGAAAAGGAGTGATCCGGTAGGGGGGCGTGCCGCTGGGGTAGAAGTCTCTTCGAGAGAAGGGATGGACCCAACGGTAACGCGGATCCTGGCGTAAGTAGCAGCAAAGTGCCGTGGAAATCGGCACCGCCGAAGGGGCTAAGGGTTCCTTGGCAATGTTCGTCAGCCAAGGGTTAGCCGGTCCTAAGCCCAACCCTAACAGGAGTTGGGCGAAAGGGAAGCTGGTTAATATTCCAGCGCCAGAGATGTTTCGCCCATGGGATGACGCCTCAGGATAGGCGGAGAATTCCTACCAGAATTTCCCGCCATCCGAACTCTGGGGAGTATCGTAATGATGAGAACCAGGGGAAGGGTGGTGGGGCCCGCCTAGGGTGGGTTCCGCTGAGTCCAGGGGCCCATGAAAAGTCCCATGGGGTCAAGTCTCTGCCCGTACCAAGAACCGACACAGGTGCCCCTGGGTGAGAAGCCCAAGGCGCGTGGGGATAATCGACCCGAGGGAACTCGGCAAATTGGCTCCGTACCTTCGGTAGAAGGGGTGCCTACTCCGTGAAAGAGTAGGTCGCAGTGGCCAGGGGACTCCGACTGTTTAACAAAAACACAGGTGGCCGCAAGACCGTAAGGTTGAGTATGGCCGCTGAAGCCTGCCCAGTGCCGGTACCTGAAAGCCCCGTTCAAGGGGAAGAAGGGCCGGTAAACGGCGGGGGTAACTATGACCCTCTTAAGGTAGCGTAATACCTAGCCGCTTAATTGGCGGCTTGCATGAAGGCCCAACGAGGGTCCCACTGTCCCCGGGTTGAGTCCCGTGAAATCGATGTAATGGGGAACGATCCAATCTCCCCCATCTGAAAGCGAAGTCCCTGTGGAGCTTTACTGCAGCCTGTGGTTGCGGTATGACACTGATTGTGTAGGGTAGGCGGGAGCCGTCGAAGTCCGGGCGCCAGCTCGGATGGAGGCGCCGATGAAACACCGCCCTTTTGGTGTCATATCGCTCACTCCCATTGGGAGGACAGCTATAGGTGGGCAGTTTGGGTGGGGCGCCACGCCCTTGATAAGGAAACAAGGGCCTCCAAAGGTAGGCTCAGGAGGGTCAGAAATCCTCCGTTGAGTATAAGGGCAAAAGCCTGCTTGACGCGGTTGCGAACAATAATCAACCGCGATACGAAAGTAGGGCCTAACGAACCACCCTGTCCTCATTGGTGGGGGCGGGTGATAAGAGAGAAGTTACCCCAGGGATAACTGAGTCGTCTCCGGCAAGAGTTCATATCGACCCGGAGGTTTGCTACTTCGATGTCGTCTCTTCCTATCCTGGCGGTGTAGCAGCTGCCAAGGGTGGGGCTGTTCGCCCATTAAAAGGGATCGTGAGATGGGTTCACTACGTCGCGAGACAGTAGGGGTGCTTTTCGATGGGGGTGCAAGGGTGCCTGAGGGGCAGGATCCCTTAGTACGAGAGGAACGGGGATTCGTGGCCACTAGTTTACCGGTTGTCTGGTAAGGCAGTCGCCGGGCAGCCACGCCATAACTGATAAGTGCTGAAAGCATCTAAGCACGAAGCAGTCCCCGAAACGAGGCACCCACTAAAGGCCGCTCCTAAAAGAGGAGTTTGATAGGACCGGGGTGTAAGCATCGAGCCCAAAAGGCGAGATGTTCAGCCCGCGGTTACTAAAGGCCAAATTTGAACCCGGTGTTTGGACGGGCCCAGACCTAAGGAATTTCCTGTGGTTGGCTTTTCATGGAGTATGTTTACCATGTATGATCTAAAGGTAATTGCAAGGTACCCATTTTTAAGGGATGGTTTGCATATTTATGGTGATTTAAAAATTGATGATATTTTCACAGGGAATGAGTATTCTGAAGCGAGAGAAAATGCAATAAAAATGATTGAAAGATCACTTGGTGAAGAAAGAAACATCTATTTTTCAAATCCAAAGATGGAAATATTGTCCTTTTATATAACAAAGTTAATTCTTTCAGCCCTTGATGATCCTATCATTACCATGAGATTTGCCACTTACATGAGGGATAGAATTGAGGAGAGCATAAAAAAGGAAAAGGACAATGCATTGATTCTTGATCTTGCCCATTCACTTAATATTGATGCATACTTTGAGAATGAATTTTTTAAAATATCCATCTTTGATTACATTTCCTTGATTGGGAAGCTTGGTGAAAAATACAGGCTTTTTTATCAGAGGGTGGAAAGAGGATACGTGAAATTCCATTCAATTAAAGATAGGGAAAGGATAGCAAAGATAATCAGGGAAGCGTTTGTGAAAAGATTCAGGGATGATGTTGAAAGGATTGATCCTCCTGAAATTGTTTACAGTGTTCTTGGTGATGAAATTGAAAGGATTGAAAAAATAAAGGA